>JAITAE010000159.1 GCA_031284295.1 Spirochaetaceae bacterium | reverse complement strand
GTTGATATGCGGGGCGTATGCGAAAAATGCGGTTTTGTAGCCTACAATGACACAAAAACCTGCATAAAATGGTGCAAATATGCACGTGAATGTGTGGGCGACGATCTGTACGAACATATGATGAAAAATACCGGCGGTGTTGAGGGCGAATAGGCCTCCTTGCAGTAAGCGTCTATGATAAAGGTCAAACAGTTTTTGTAAAATTACCTCACTTTGGATTACCCCCTCCCTTTAACGCGCTTCTTTTTACCCTGTTGACGGCTCTATCGACTTGTCGCGTCCCTGATACATAGCGCACCCGTTGCATAAATAATCTGTTGTAAAAAAGGATTACGCCGATATACTTTTTCACCGGGGCATTACATGAACATGTTTCATTTAGGTGGCGAAAAGCCTGAAAATTATGGGGGGGGGGGGGGCAGGAGAAAGGGATATAACGGGTAATTAATCTACCCGCCGCAAACTCGTTTGCGGCGGGTATCTTGCAAGCGTTGCATTGTTTACAAGAGCAAGTTCTGCAAGGAAATTATTTAATTTTGACGGTTTACGTAGAAACCCGTCTACAGCGGAATAACGGCGGCTGATTGGGGGTAGCGTAATGAGCCTCCGCACGGCAAGCACGCAGAATTTGCGGTACGGTATTCTTAAGCGTTGCATTGGTTTTAGCGAAGGTTCGATCGGGTAATGAAATTTATAATACCATCTGGTTTAATACCAAATCTTTGTAGGCGTTACCTTTTTCGCAATAGGGCTGCTACGCAAACCCCATAAATGATAACTTCTATACATAACGAGCCTTCAGAGGAGGCCCATTTGAGCCGCGGCAAGCGTGCAAACAAGCTTGCCGCGGGGTATTAAACCAGGTATTGCGAATAACCGCTAAACGGTTATTTTAGGAGTTTGCGGTGCAAAACAGCGTGTCGCAAGCGCGCTTGTTTACCGCAAACTCCAGCTGGTGTTGACTGGAGCGACGGACCATAGTTAGTGTACTCTGCCGTGAGCAGTATGTGCAATGGAGAAACCTCACCGGATGTTCTCCTACGGTCCCAGGACTTCTACTACAGCCCCTAACAGAGGGGCGGCTGGCGGGGGCAGTGAAGAATGAAGGCCGCCGCCAGGCGGCTGGGAGTCGTCCTTGGGAGGGAACTGAGCGGCGGTAATGAAGAATGAGAAATGTTAATCCGTGTAATCCGTGGATGATTTAGAAAACTCTTTTGAAGAATAAATCATTGAAGACCTAGTAAATTGCAAGGACAATACCTGACATACCTGCGTATGTTAAAGCCTCTGGGGTATGCTACCGCGTAGCGGACTTTAAACCCACTGGTGGGGCGGACTTTAAAGCCGCTGACGGGCTGGTGGGGCGGCGGATTGGGGGGTAGCGTAAGACCCGCGTAGCGGGGCTGTAGCGAGGGGCGCTAAAAACTTATCCAAAACAGCGGCCTGATCCCGCGCCACAGCCTACGGCATCTTTCGACTGTACGCGCTCAATGTTTCGCGCGCCGGTATCGGGCTGGGGCGCGACAGGAAAGTCCCTATGTGCCGAAGGCGGTATGGAAATAGCGCCCCCCTTCTTAATGAAGAATGAGAAATGAGACCGTCTCTGGGGTACGCTACCGCGTAGCGGACTTTAAACCCGCTGGCGGGCCGCGTAGCGGACTTTAAAGCCGCTGGCGGGGCGGATTGGCGGGGTGGGGTCTTGAAGATGGACTGGGTTTACACTATAGTAACGCTATGCGCATATCCGCCGCTCAAATAAATTCGACGATTGGTGACTTTTCCGGTAATCGCGCGAAAATACTTGCGTTTGCAAGGAGGGCGCGGGATGAGCACGGCGCGGAACTTGTGCTGTTCCCGGAACTGGCGATCTGCGGTTATCCGCCCATGGACCTGCTGGATCAGGATTGTTTTGTCGAGCAGAACATCAGGGCGTTGCGGCTGTTGCAGCGGGAACTGCCCGCCGGCATCGCGGTCGGCGTGGGCTATGTGAATCGCAACCCGTCGCGGCAGGGCAAGGCGCTGGTGAACGCTTTCGGCGTGATACTCGATGGGGAGCTTGTGTTTGAGCAGTTCAAAACGTTGCTGCCCACATACGATGTGTTTGACGAGGCGCGGAACTTCGAGCCGGCTTGTAGTTGGCCGTATTTTGAGTACAAGGGGGAGCGCGCCGGCATCGCGATATGCGAGGATGTGTGGCGCGAGACTGAGACACCCGGCACCAAGTATGCCGAGGACCCGGTGCGCCGCCTGCTGGACAGAGGCGTAAGCCTGCTTGCGGTGCCCTCCGCTTCACCGTATTACACGGGCAAGCACCGCGCCCGCGTTGAGCTTGCCGAAAGGATAGGACGGCGCGGCGGAATTCCGCTTGTCTACATAAACGCCGTTGGCGCCAACGATTCTATCATTTTTGACGGGCGTTCTTTCTTCATGGACACGGGCTTGAATATAAAAATCGCCGCCTCTTTCGCCGAGGACATTGTAACGATGGAACTGGGGCAGGCCGCCGTCGCGGGAGCGGGGCGCTGCCCGGTAAGTAAAAACCCGCCTTCACACACTCAGAGGGTGGATGAAAACCGTGAAGCGGTTTTCATACATACGGACCTTTCCCCATTAAAAGCGGCGGACGAGCTTGATACGCTGGAAGACGCGCTGGTGATGGGGATACACGAATATATGCGGAAGTGCGGGTTTACGCGCGCCCACCTGGGGCTTTCCGGCGGGATAGATTCGGCGCTTGTCGCGTACCTCGCGGTAAGGGCGGCGGGCGCGGATAAGGTGACCGCCATCAGTATGCCATCCCGTTTTTCATCGCCGGGGTCGCGGGACGACGCGGCGGAACTAGCCGCGAATCTGGGCTGCCGCTACGAAACTTTGCCGATAGAACCGGTGTTTACAGCCTTTTTATCGAGCTTAGAGGGACTTTTCGAGGGCCGCCCGTTCGACATTGCGGAGGAAAACCTGCAAGCTCGCATACGCGGCAGCCTTTTGATGGCTTTTTCCAACAAATGGCAGTCGATGCTGCTTACGACGGGCAATAAAAGCGAGCTTGCGATGGGTTATTGTACGCTTTACGGCGATATGAACGGCGCTTTAGGGCCTATAGGCGACCTTTTCAAGACGGAAGTGTTTGTGCTTTGCCGCAGAATCAACGAAAAATCGCTTTCAAATCAAGGGAAACAGGTGATTCCACAGGCGATTCTTGACAAAGCGCCGTCCGCCGAACTGCGTCCCGAACAAAAGGACGAGGACAGCCTGCCGCCGTACAGCGAGCTTGACGAGATACTTAAACTATACCTGTTCGGCAACCTTAGCGCGGACGAGATAGGCAAGCTGGGAAAGGACAAGGACTTGGCCTCGTGGATAATAAAGACTGCGGCGCGCGCGGAGTTTAAGAGGCGGCAGGCGCCGCCGGTGTTAAAAGTCTCGCCCCGCGCGTTTGGGATGGGGAGGCGTATGCCGATAGCCCGCTCTCTTTACGAGAATTTTTGCTTGCCGGAATAAGTATTATGCCGGAACCTTATATCGATACTATCCAAGCGCCGACGCTTAATGAATGTAAGGCCATTATGCGGGAGCGTTACGGGGAACGCGCCTATATTTATAATCATAAAACAGTCAGAAGCCGAGGGTTTTTCGGCCTGTTTTCAAAGGAAAACGTGATAGCCTCGGTGGTTATCTGGCCCGCAAAAACACCGGATCCCGCAAAGTACCAGCCGGTCGTCCCCCAAAAAACCATTGACCCCGTCACAAAAGAAATCCTGGACCAGATCAAAGAACTAAACATCAAACTTGACGCAAAACAGGCTGCGTCCCCGCGGCCGCTTCCAGGCGCAGGCGAGCACGAAACGCTTGTAAAACTCGGTAGCGATCTGGAACGGAATGACTTTAGTCCGTCTTTCAGGCGGGAAATTCTGGATCATGTCCGAAGTGAATTTTCCCTCGAAACCCTGAACAATTATGAGGATGTTCAGCAGCAGGTTTTAGCATGGATGGGGGAACGCATAAAATTATACAACAATGACGTACCTCACAAGCGTCCGCGAATCATCGTGCTTGTGGGCCCTACCGGAGTTGGCAAGACGACTACGGTATGCAAACTTGCCGCAAACCTGAAGTATCCCGAAAACGGCGAAAAGCAGAATGTCAGCCTGATTACGATAGATATGTACCGTATCGCCGCGGTAAAGCAGCTTGGCGAACTGGCAGCTTGCTTGAAAACAGACTTTATCGCGGTCGATGACCGGGATGAACTGAAAAAAGAGCTGCTTCTCCGTTCCGATTCGCTTGACGCGATTCTGATAGACACGGTAGGGCGGAGTCCCAACGATTCTGTCGAACTTGCTAAAATGAAAACGATGCTCGAAGTCTGCGGTCCGGACGCGGAGGTTTATCTTACTTTCATGGCCTCGGCAAAGTACCCTGACATCATAGAAACGATGCGGCAGTTTGAGCCTTTCGGTTACAGAGCCGTGATTGTTACGAAACTGGACGAGACAAAACAGCTTGGAAACGTTATCTCGGCGCTGGCGGAGCGTTCCAAACCGCTTGCCTTCGTGACAAACGGTCAGCCCAGCACCCCGAAGTATATCCAAAAAGCCGACCTTCTAAGTCTATTGACAAATCTTGAAGGATTTACGCTAGACCGCGAGCGCCTGGAAGCATATTTCACATATAAACTGCCGGACCGCCGGTAGTCCGGCAAATGAACCTCCCCGCCCTGAAGTCGCAAACTTTGCGTCGGGGTATTAAACCAGATATTGCGAATGAAGATTGAGGCCGCCTGGCGGCTGGGCTTGACTCAGGCGGCATGGAAAAATAAATTGCAGGTATGGGGAAAAAAAACAGGCGTATAAAAGTAATGCTGCCCGTGGCGCGGACCGAAAAAAAATTGTGCCCCTACTGTAGCTCCGGAGATGGTGGGAAAAAAGAGATTTACGATTCCTCCGAAGCTGCCATGGACGCGGCGGAATATATAAAAAAAGAGCGCGGCGTACTTCTTAAAATCTATAAATGTCCATACGAAACCGGCTGGCATCTGACCAAAGACAACACGGTTGTCGACCCGGAAAATCATAAGCGGCGAATACTGCTGGATAACGGTATTCCGCTGTCGCCGGCTCACAATAGCAGGGTTTCATGGGAATACGTTGAAGAAAAAAACACAGATGCCCCGGAAGTACGCGGAGAAAAAACCGTTTCTGGCAATACGGGTAAATTACCGCCCGGCAAGCCGGAAAAAACCATAGTCAGAATCGAGGCCCGGAAAAACGGCAAAAATATTCAGCTGGAAGGCAGGGTTGTGGAAATAGTAAAAAATATCAGTATAGAAAATATTTTTAAAATCAAGCTGGACAATTTATTCCAGGCAAGCATCG
>JAITAE010000028.1 GCA_031284295.1 Spirochaetaceae bacterium | reverse complement strand
TGAAGATTATATAGAAAAATACAATGGTATGATAAATATATTTAACAAGGAATTTATCGAAACATTTTGTAAAAATGATGGAACAATAGATTGGGAAAAACTTGTAAAATATAATTCTGGAAAATAAATATAAAGCGGGCAACACTTCACATAACCGGCCCAACCTTCAAACCCCCAACGCCCGGGACAACGGCGTCATCAGCATGAGATCTGACCCCAACCTTCAAACCCCCAGCGTCCGGGACAACGGCGTCATCACCAGGGCGTCTGACCTCAGCCTCCAAACCCCCAGCGTCCGGGGCAATGGCGTCATCAGCATGAGATCTGGCCTCAACCTCCAAACCCCCAGCGTCCGGGACAACGGCGTCATCACCAGGGTGTCTGACCCCAACCTCCAAACCCCCAGCGTCCAGGGCAGCGGCGTCATCACCATGAGGTCTGACCACAGCCTTCAAACCCGCGGTTCCCCGCGTAAGTAACGGCCAGCCGTCCGGGTTTTCAGGCGGGGCCGCTTTGCGTTACAATGGAATATGCGTTTCTACAGCACCAGAAATCGTAGCGAGCCTTACGGTTTTGCTGAGGCCGTTGTCCGCGGGCTTGCGCCTGGCGGCGGGCTCTTTGTGCCGGAAGAAATTCCGCGTTTCCGTTCCGGCGTTGCCGCGTCGCTCGGCAGCATGAATTTCCAGGATGTCGCGTACGAGACCATACGGCCCTTCACGGCGGATGATATTCCCGATGCCAAACTGACGGACATGGTGTGCGAGGCCTTTACTTTCGACGCCCCGCTCGTCCTTTTAGGCGATTCTTCGCCAGACACAGGCGGACGCTTTGTGCTGGAGCTTTTTCATGGGCCCACGGCGGCCTTCAAGGATTTTGGAGCGCGGTTCATGGCGCGGGCTTTTGCGTACTTCCGGCGTAACGAAAACCGCCCCCTAAAAATACTCGTGGCGACTTCCGGCGATACAGGCGGCGCGGTTGCAAGCGGCTTTTACCAGGTAGAAGGGATTGACGTAACCATACTCTACCCCAAGGGGCGGGTCACGGCGCTTCAGGAACGGCAGATTGCCGGGCTCGGCGGCAACATCAATGCCATAGCCGTGGAGGGCAGCTTTGATGACTGTCAGCGCCTTGTGAAAACCGCGCTGGGCGACGTGGAACTGAACAAGCGGCTTGCGCTGTCATCCGCAAACTCCATCAACATAGCCCGCCTGGTGCCGCAGGCCGTATACTATGCCTCCGCGGCTGGCGCTTTGAAACGGCGCTGCGCCGCCTCGCCCCGCGTATTCTGTGTGCCTTCCGGCAACCTTGGCAACCTGACGGCCGGGATGTACGCGGCAAAGATGGGCGCGCCGGTAGACCTGTTCATCGCGGCGTCAAACATCAACAAAACCTTTCCCGAATACCTTGCGGGCGGCGGCTACAGGCCGCGTGAGTCGCTTGCTACAATTTCCAACGCGATGGATGTGGGAGCGCCCAGCAATTTTGAACGGCTAAGCTCACACTGGACGGCGGACGAGCTCAGACGGCTGATACTTGGAGCTTCGGTAAGTGATGACGATACAAGGGCCGCAATAGCGGAAGTCTACGGGGAGTACGGCTATGTTTTGGACCCTCACGGCGCGGTCGGCTGGCAGGCCATAACGCGACTCCGCGGCAAGAACGCTTTGTATACGGCGCTGGCGACGGCGCATCCGGCAAAATTTGCCCATGTGGTGGAACCTCTGGTAGGGCCGGTAAAGCTGCCGCCCTGTCTTGAGGAAGCCATGCGTAAACCGGCACATTCGGTGACTATAGCGTCTGAATATGGGGAACTAAAGGCCGTACTATAAGTTTTTGCGATGAAAATTTTTGTGGACGCGGATTCCTGCCCAACCCAGGCCCGGCGGATTATACTCAGGGCGGCGGAAAAACGGCGGATACAAGCGGTATTTGCCGCTAACCGCCCGATTCCGGGCATCGGTGGCGGCTTTGCGGTGATGGCGCTCTGCCCCGGCCATCTCGGTGCCGCCGATAACTACATCGTGAAACTTGCCGAATGCGGCGATCTTGCGGTAACACGCGACGTACCCCTTGCCGCCCGGCTGGTCGGCAAGGGCGTCGCCGTGCTGGATGACCGTGGACGAATATTTACCCAGGACAACATAGGTAACTTCATGTCTATACGCAATTTTCAGATAGGGCTCATAATGAGCGGCACGGGCATAGCAAGAATCGCGAATTACAGCAAAAAAGACCTTAAAATGTTTGCCAACAGTTTTGACAAACTCCTTACCAGGCTGTGCGCGCCGGTCGAAAAATAATTTCTAGTTTGCCTGCGGGGATGCGGGGAAAGCGTCAAATCCCTGTTCTTTAAGACGCGCTATCGTGTTTTTCATCGTAGCGCCATCCGGTATCTTGACGGATACGGCCCAGTAGGAATTCCCGCCCACAACACGAGGGCTTAGCGCCGCGTTAAAGCCGTCCGCTTTCAGGCGTTCCGCCTGTAAAGCGGCGTTTTCCTTTTTCTTGTACAGGCCGGTTTGAAGCGAGTGGGCTGCCTTGACAGGTGCCGGGGATGACATTTTGGCGGCGGCGGGGGACGGCGGGTTTGCCGGTACGGGCCGCGCCTGTAAGTCTTCTGCAGGTACAAAGGAAGGCTCCCCTCTGCCGGGAGACAGCAGCCAATGGGCCGTTTCGAGCGTGGAAACAAGTTTAGAGCCATTAGCGCCGTCCGCTACGGAACAAGCTTCCGGGCTGTCCGGGAATTCCGTAAGCAACTTTGCCTTGTAAGCGTCGTCGCCGCTAAACTGCCAAAGCGTGTAGTAAATGGCGGGCCTAAACGAAAGGTATTCGGGATTCCCCGCAATCAAGTTAAGCGCCGCCTGATTTCCGTTACGAAGGATTTCCACCTGACCATTCAAAAAAACGGCCCTAGCGGAAATGTTTTTATCGTCACGCGATGTCAACAGAAGCAGCTTCACGATCGCGTCAGCCTTGTCCCAATCGCCGATGGAAACATAGCAAACCGCGCTCTCCGCCAGCGCACTGTCATCCCGTCTTTCCGGATCCGCGTACGCCGCGTTTTCCCACGCCGCCGCCGCCCTTTCAACATCGCCATACAGGTAAAGCAGCCTTGCCAGCCGCGTATAAGCGTCGTGTTTTTTTTCCGCACCTGCCGCCGGGGACTCCAAATCCGTGATAATGGCGCGAAAATCCTCCGTGATAAACAGAGGCTTTGTCATATCATCGCCTAAGGTTTCGGACGCGGCGCCCGCGTATTCCAGGGCGGCGCACAGCCCGGCGGCAAAAAGCATAATTTTCTTTGATAAACCCATAAAACCATACGCTCCGTTTTTCTTGCGGGTATTGAGGTATTATCGGCATTTTTTG
>JAITAE010000235.1 GCA_031284295.1 Spirochaetaceae bacterium | reverse complement strand
GGACGGTTTTGCGCATAATCTATCGCGTTTACCTTTAGTTCCGGAACACCGTCACTATTTATGTCGACAACCGCTTCGTTATTCAGGCCAAGCCTAAGTTCTTTACCCGGCGCGGCAATAGTTACAAGGTCCGCGATGCTTCTAAGCGACACCTTGTAGGTGTTCCCGGCCAGCGGAATTATCAGCGCGTCGCCTTCGTAAAAACGCTGTTCCAGCGTACCTTCCGCAAACGAATACTCAACCGGCTGCCGCTCTGCGGCGGATTCTGACAGTCTGTTTTTTGGGGCGAAAAAGAAGTAATATACCGAAATGCCGACCAGCGCGAGCCCTGCCGCGGTTACCAGGCTTACAAGCGCTATTCGGGCAACATCTGGCGGCGCCTTGTTGAGAAGCTGTGCCAACGGAACAGGTTGTTCCTGAATTTTTAGTATTCGGTACTGCGATACAAGATTTTTTACATTGAGCCCGAGGTACTCACCATAATTTCTGAGAAAGCCCAAGAGGTATGTCTCCGCCGGAAACTGCGAAAAGTCCTCCTCCTCCATCGCTACAATATACTTGCGGGCGATGTTTGTTTCACGCGCCGCATCGTCTACCGACAGCCCCTTGTTTTCGCGTTCTCCCTTCAGGCTCTCGCCTATACTCTTTGAATCTCCGTCTGAACTATTCATTGTTTTGCTTTTCTATCCCTCTTGCCCCGCCGCCCCGCTATTCGGTGTCTCGGAACAGGAAATCGTTGTAAAGGTTTGCCGAAGCGGGGGAATCGTACATGAAACGCCGTTCCGAAATTCCCTGATTCGTCTTGATATCAGAAAAATCAAACTGAACCGTGGTGTCCGCGATCGTTGTTCCCCGCATACGCCGTATCAAAAGATTATCGGGATCGATGCTCAGGATTATTTCGCGAAAACCTTCCGAGCCGTAACGTCGTGTAAGGCGCAGTTTTACAACCTTTTCACGGGCCCCCTCATCGATTGGCACAGGATCGGGCCCCGTGATAAACGCTGCCGCAAAATTTCGCCGCAACAGAGAAAGTCCCTGCGCCGTGGCAAGATTTGCCCCGGATGAACGGCTTGAAGCTACACTCTGATTCAGGATTGCGCGGTATTCCGGCAGGTAGACCGTCAGCATATCGCCGTTAAAAACTATAACCTGCTCGGAAGGCGTTGAAAAATCTATGCGCAAAAAATTCGGAGTTTTATGGACGAGCGTCCCGTACATATCCGTATTGCCGGTACGAATCGTTATACGTGCCTCGTAATCGCTAAACCCCGCGTATTTATCCGAAACCCTTTCAATAAATCTTTCCGCGGTAACAATTTGCTGCCCTGTCACGCCAAACAAAACAGCAATTAACTGAAAGAAAACAAAAAAAATCTGTTTTTTCACAAACTCCCCTATGGAAGCACTGATTGCGTCAAAATAGTTGAGCGCCAACATAGTTAACGCCCCCTTGAGCTAATCAGCGTTACCCCAACGCTAAGCCGCCGGCAAAGATAGCGCTGATTTGACTCTGTATGCCGAGGATGAGATTTGAACTCACACGGCCTTGCGGCCAGGGGATTTTAAGTCCCCGGTGTCTACCATTCCACCACCTCGGCCCGCTTGTAATTATAGTATTCGGTTCACGATGCAAGGTCAATGTACCACGATCAGAACGACCGGGCCGTCATACTTACGCCCCTGCCGTCACCCTCATCTCTTGACGCCGGATCCATAGCATAAATCAGTATTTACCTGACATACCGCGTTAAACAGTCCGGCGGCCGGCGCTCATTCGGCTTCCTCTTTTGCCATAACTTCCGGAACCAGAGGAGGGCCTTCTTCGGCTTGGATTTCCAGTTCGCGACGCCGTAAAATTTCCTCCATGTAGGCGTCCAGGTCCTGTTCCTCATCGTCGAACAGCTTTGGATCGCGGTAGGTTCTCATGCCGGTACCGGCAGGAATCGGATGACCTATGATGATGTTTTCTTTCAGGCCTCGCAGATAGTCCGAGGAGCAGGCGATTGCGGCGTTGGTGAGTACGCGCGTTGTTTCCTGGAACGAGGCGGCGGACAAGAACGAGTCGATGTTCAGGCTGGCCTTCGTTATACCCTGGAATACGGGACGGGCTATTGAGGGCTGACCGCCTTCCAAAACCACGCGGGAATTTTCTTCGTGAAAACGGTATTTATCAACCATCTGACCAAAGATGAAACGAGTGTCGCCCACCGCCACGATCTCCACCTTGCGCATCATCTGCCGGATGATAACGCCGATATGCTTGTCGTTTATCGATACGCCCTGTAGTCTGTACACCTGCTGAATCTCGTCCATCAGGTAGCGCTGCAAACTACTTTCGCCAAGGATGTGCAGTACCTCGTGCGGGTTGTAAGCGCCGACACACAAAGGCTCGCCCGCCTCCACCGTGTCGCCGTCCCGTACCAGTAATCGCTTTGTCATCGGGACAAGGTGCTTGTACTCCTTGCCGAATTCATCCTGCACTATTACGATACGCTTACTCTTGATTATCCCCTTGAACAGCACCTTGCCCGCCGCCTGGGCCAGCACCGCCGGACTCTTGGGCTTGCGCGCTTCGAACAGTTCGCTTACGCGGGGCAGGCCGGACGTGATGTCCATAGCCTTTGCCGACTCTTTCAGAGTTTTGGCAATGGTCTTTCCGGCGGAAATCTTATCCCCGTCGTCAACAAGCAGGTACGCTCCCCCTGGCAAGAAGTATGACGCTTGCTCGCCGCCGTCATCATCGACAATCAGGATGCGCGGCTGCTTGCTTTCAAGCTGGAATTCCGTGATGCGCTTCTCGATGTTGCCGGTCTCCTCATCGACCTCCTCCTTGAGTGTAGATCCTAGTATGATGTCCAACAGTTTGATCGTGCCGGAGGCCTCCGCGATGATTGGGTCCGAGAACGGGTCAAAGACGGCCATGGTCTTTTCAGCCTCTATAACAGCCCCCTGCTTAACTACAAGATCGGAGCCGTTGCGGATTTCGATGCGCTGTTCCGTGCCGATCAGGTAAAGCTTGCTGTCCCGCACCATCGCGTAAGCGATTTCCGGTGATTTGATGCTCTTTGCCCCGCGTTTAATGATCAATTCATCACGTATAACTCTCTTACCGTCCTCCACAAGAAGCTCGTCATTCTCGTCAAGCGCATACTCTTTGATGATCTTGTTCACAGTGATGCTACCCTTGCGTGTAAACAGCCAGTGCCCGTTCTCCAGTTCCACGTGGGCGCCGCTGATATCGCGTATGTAGACGGGGTATTTGAGGAAGGTGCGGTTGTCTTCGCTCACTTTGGTAGCGGCGCCGCCGATGTGGAAGGTACGCATCGTAAGCTGGGTACCCGGCTGGCCGATAGACTGCGCGGCTATCGTCCCGACAGCCTCGCCAATGTCAACCGTGCGGTTTGTCGCAAGGTTACGCCCGTAACATTTGCGGCATACACCGTGCCGCGCCTCGCAGGTAAGCACCGTGCGTATACAGACCGACTCGATACCGGCGTTCTCTATCTTTTCCGCGATCTTTTCCGTTATTTCCTCGTTTACATCTATGATGATCTCGCCCGTTATCGGGTGCTTAACGCGCTCCAGCGTGTAGCGTCCCAGGATACGCTCGCTCAGGCGCTCGACAATTTCCTCGCCGTCCTTGATAGCGGAGTACGAGACGCCGTTTATCGTGCCGCAGTCATCCTCGTTCACGACCATGTCCTGCGCTATGTCAACAAGGCGGCGGGTAAGATAACCGGCTTCAGCCGTTTTGAGCGCTGTGTCCGCCAAACCCTTGCGCGCACCGTTTGTAGAGATAAAGAATTCGATGACAGAGAGCCCCTCTTTGAAGTTTGAGCGGATGGGGAGTTCTATGATGTCGCCTGAAGGCTTTGCCATCAGGCCGCGCATACCGGCAAGCTGACGAATCTGGTTGCGGCTACCGCGCGCGCCAGAGTTTGCCATCATATAAACCGAGTTGAAGCCATCCCTGTCCGCTTCCAGAGTCTTCATCATGATGTTGGTAAGGTCTTCGTTTGTCTTTGACCAAACCTCGACTACGCGGTTGTAACGTTCTTCCGCAGTGATATGCCCCTGCCGCCACTGTTTCTGGATAGAATCGACATCCTTGTTTGCCTTATCTATCATCTCGGCCTTTTCTTTCGGGACGACAACGTCGTCCACGCCTATCGTGGCGCCGAACAGCGTGGCGTACTTGTAGCCGGTATTTTTTATTGCGTCCAGCATATTTACCGTTGTCCACGGACCTTTTTCGGCAAAAATATGCTCAATCAGCGCTCGCAGTTCCTTGTCTTTAAGCTCATAGTTTATGAACGGAATGTCGTCTGGCAGTTCCTCGTTCAGCACCAGCCTGCCGGCGCTCGTCTCGATAAAGCCGTTTTTCCCGGGTTTGGCTTCGACGCCGGGCTTTTCCCAAACAATTTTTTTGCCGGGCCGGACATTTATCAGCGCCTCCCACTCAAGGGATTTCGCGTCAATAGCCATCAGAATTTCTTCAAAAGACGAATAGAATTTACCCGTGCCTTTGGCGCCGGTCTTTATCCGCGTAAGGAAGTTGATGCCCAAAACCATATCCTGCGACGGGAACACGATCGTTTTGCCGTTTGCCGGATTCAACAGATTGCGGGCGGAAAGCATCAGCGTCCAGCACTCCATCTGGGCGGCCTGAGTCAGCGGCACATGTACGGCCATCTGGTCTCCGTCAAAGTCCGCGTTGAACGCATGGCAGACGAGCGGGTTAAGTTTTATCGCCTTGCCTTCCACCAAAACCGGCTCAAAAGCCTGTATGCCCAACCTATGCAGGGTGGGGGCTCGATTCAACATAACCGGATGTTCGCGCACAACCTCGTCCAGAATCGCGAAAACTTCCGGTTTTTCCTGTTCAACGTGCATCTTGGCCTTCTTGATGTTGCCCGCCATCTCTTTGTCAACCAGTTTTTTCATGATAAAAGGCTTAAAAAGCTCAAGCGCCATCTTTGTAGGCAGGCCGCACTGCCACATTTTAAGGTCAGGCCCCACCGTTATCACGGAACGCCCGGAATAATCAACGCGCTTACCGAGCAAATTCTGCCTGAAGCGTCCCTGCTTGCCCTTCAACATATCGGAAATTGACTTGAGCGGACGGTTCGACGCGCCTTTTATCACCCTTTTTTTCTTGGAATTATCAAAAAGCGCATCAACCGCTTCTTGTAGCATACGTTTTTCGTTTCTGATTATGATGTCGGGAGCGTTCAGCGAGATCAGCCGTTTAAGCCTGTTGTTCCGGCTTATCACGCGGCGGTACAGATCGTTCAAATCGCTTGTGGCAAAACGCCCGCCATCAAGCTGAACCATCGGTCGAAGTTCCGGTGGGATGACGGGAATCACCTCCAGTATCATCCACTCAGGCTTGTTGTCCGAGGCGCGGAAACTTTCTACGATATCGATCCGTTTGAGGAGGCGTTTGTCGCTTTTCACGCCCTTTTCTATCATTTTGGCGCGCAATTCGATGGCAAGATTATCGAGGTCAACCTCTTCGAGCAAAACCTTAATCGCTTCCGCTCCCATAGCGGCGTTAAAGCCGTTAGGGTAATGGTCCTGCGCCTCGTAATACTCGTCCTCACTCAGAATCTGCATCTTTTTCAGATCGGTATCACCCGGATCGAGAACGATATACTTTTCGTAGTAAAGCACGGAACGCAGTTGGTTCATCGGAATATTGAGCAAAAGTCCGATCCTGCTCGGCACAGAACGATAGTACCAGATATGGGACACCGGCGCGGCGAGTTCGATGTGTCCCATCCGTTCACGCCGCACCTTAAAATGTGTTACCTCGACGCCGCAACGGTCGCAGATAACGCCTTTGTAACGGATAGATTTAAACTTTCCGCAGTAACATTCCCACTCCTTCGTGGTACCAAAGATACGTTCACAAAAAAGACCGTCCTTTTCCGGACGTAGCGTCCGGTAATTTATGGTTTCCGGCTTCTTGACCTCGCCATAAGACCAGTTTCGTATCATATCCGGCGATGCCAGCCGTATTTTTATTGAATTAAAATCCTGAATATCACGCATAATATCTCCTACCCTCCCAGCAACGCCGACAGGCGCCGCCCCACGTATTAGGCTGTTTTTTTACACAAATACAGCAACAAAGTAATCCTAGAAATTCGACCCGGACCGCGAGATCAACTCCTCGTCACGTTCTGTCAACGGGATCTGTTTTTCTTTTTCATCGTATATCGTCATGTCAAGCGCAAGTCCGCGAAGTTCCTGCACAAGAACGTTAAAAGATTCGGGTATCCCAGCGCTTGTTGAAGGTTCGCCTTTCACGATTGCCTCGTAAATTTTTGAACGTCCCGTCATATCGTCCGACTTTATCGTCAAAAGTTCCTGCAAAGTGTTTGCCGCGCCGTAAGCCTCCAGCGCCCACACCTCCATCTCGCCCAGCCGCTGACCGCCGAACTGCGCCTTTCCGCCGAGCGGCTGCTGGGTTACCAGCGAGTATGGCCCTGTCGAGCGAGCGTGCATCTTGTCATCAACCAGATGGTGCAGCTTGAGGAAGTAGATTACACCGCAGAATATCGGGTTTATAAACGGCTCGCCCGTGCGCCCGTCCCGCAGTACAGTCTTTGAATTGGACGGAAGGCCGGCCTCCGTCAGCTTTTCCTCGATTTCCTCGGCGGACGGTGACTGGAATACTGGCGCGGAGTACCATTCGTTCAGCTTTACGCCGGCCCAGCCGAGCTCTGTCTCCAGTAGCTGGCCTATGTTCATACGGCTCGGCACGCCGAGCGGGGTCAGGCACAGATCGAGCGGTGTGCCGTCTTCCATGTACGGCATGTCCTCTTCAGGCAGAATTCGGGCGACAACGCCCTTATTGCCGTGCCGCCCCGCCATCTTATCCCCCTCGCGCAACTTTCGTTTTGCGGCGATCAACACCTTTACCATCTCATCAACGCCCGGATTCAGGTCGTCCCCCTCGCCGCGGCGCAGCCGCTGAATGTCTATCACGGTCCCATCGACGCCGTGTGGGGCACGTAACGACGAATCGCGCACCTCCTTGGCCTTCTCGCCAAAAATCGAGTTTAAAAGCTTGAATTCCGGCGTAGTCTCCGTTTCACTCTTTGGCGTAACCTTGCCCACCAGTATATCGCCGTCCCGCACTTTGGCTCCTACGCAGATGATTCCTTCAGCGTCAAGATTGTCCAGGCTCTTTTCACTTGCGTTCGGTATCTCCCGTGTTATTTTTTCCGGCCCCAGCTTGGTCTCCCTGACCTCGGTCAGGAATTCCTTTATATGTATCGACGTGAACATATCGTCCTTTACGACGCGCTGGGAAATCAAAATAGAATCTTCGTAGTTGTACCCGTTCCACGGCATAAAACCGACAAGCACGTTCCGTCCCAGCGCCAGATCGCCGTTTTCAGTCGCAGGCCCGTCCGCTATCACCTGTCCCTCGGCAACATTGTCGCCAATCAGCACTATAGGACGCTGGTTGTAGCAGGTATCCTGATTCGTGCGCTGAAATTTTACCAGCGGATACTTATCAACATCCTTTTTATCATCGTCCGGCGTTACCTCTATCATAACGGAGGAAACCTTAGTAACAACGCCCTGACGTTTTGCCTTGACCAGCACGCCCGAATCGTAGGCGCACTTTGCCTCCATACCGGTTCCAACACGCGGCGCCTCCGGAAACACGAGGGGGACGGCCTGCCTCTGCATGTTGGAACCCATCAACGCGCGGTTCGCGTCATCGTGTTCAAGAAACGGGATAAGGCTTGCCGAAACGGAGATGATCTGCTTGGGCGATACGTCCATGTAATGAAGGTCTTCCGGAGCGCGCGTCGTATAGTCTCCCTGCCTGCGGCACGAAACCTGTTCGTCCATAAACGAACCGTCTCTGTTCAGCCTGGCGGAAGCCTGCGCTATGTAATACTTGTCCTCTTCAATCGCGGAAAGGTAGTCAATCCGGGTCGTTGCCTTGCCGTCCACAACCTTGCGGTACGGCGTTTCCAGAAAGCCGTAATCATTTACCTTTGTATAGTTTGCCAGCGACACGATCAGGCCGATGTTCGGGCCTTCCGGCGTTTCTATCGGGCACATCCTGCCGTAGTGCGTGTAATGTACATCGCGCACCTCAAAACCGGCCCTGTCGCGGGACAGGCCGCCAGGCCCAAGCGCGTTAAGCCGCCGCTTGTGGGTAAGCTCGGCCAACGGGTTTACCTGATCCATGAACTGGGAAAGCTGGCTTGAACCAAAGAATTCTTTTATCTGGGCGACAAGCGGCTTTATCGAAATAATATCCTGCGGCTTTATCGTGTCCGTTTCCTTCAGGTTCATCCGCTCGCGGGCTATGCGCTCCATGCGGCTGAAGGCCGTTTTGATGGTGTTGGACAGCAATTCGCCGACAGAGCGAACGCGGCGGTTGCCCAGATGGTCTATATCGTCAGCGTTTTCAAAACCAGCGTACACCTTGATAAGGAATTTCATCGTAGCTATGATATCCGGCCTTGTCAGTACGGTCTCTTTAAACGGCGGGTCGTGATCAAACTTTTTGTTCAGCTTGTAACGCCCCACACGGCCCAAATCGTAGCGCCGTGAGGTAAAGAACATACCGGTAAGATCCTTTTTCCCCTGTTCATACGTTATCGATTCGCCAGGAGCAAGCACCGTGTACACATTGGCAAGCGCCTCTTCCTCGCTCGGCTCGTCATTCTCCTTGTTTTCGCATGGAAACTTGATCGCTTCCCGCTCAAAACAGTTGATCAGCATGTGCGAATCAAGTGAATCGGGCGCTTCAAAATTGATAAGCTTAACCCGGGTAACGCCGTTTTCCAAAAGCTCGTCAACATTGTGCGGATGCAGCTTCTCGCCTGCGGGATACAGCTTTTTCCGAGCGTCCGTACCACCGGCTTCCGGGTTTGGAATCCAGACCGGGGCCGCAAGAACGCGCCCGGTAAAACTTTCGCGGGTCTCGTTGTCATCCTTTACATCGCGGGTTTCTACAGAATAAAACGCCTTGATGATGTCCTCGCGGGTCGAATAACCCAGGGCGCGCAGAAATATGGTGCCAAGAATCCGTTTTTTCCGGTCAACCTTGGCGTAAATAAGCTCGCGCTTGGGGTCAATCTCGAATTCCAGCCATGAACCGCGGTACGGGATGATGCGAGATGAAAAAACACCTTTTTCGTGACAAAAAATAACACCCGGTGAGCGGTGAATCTGTGAAACAACCACACGCTCAGCCCCGTTGATGATGAAAGTTCCCCTGTCCGTCATCAGCGGAATATCGCCCATGTATATATCTTTCTGCCGGATTTCTCCCGTTGATTTGAAAATCAGATTTATCCGCGCCTTCAGCGACACGGAATAGGTAATACCTTTCTGTTTACATGCCTGTTCCGAGAATTTAATACTACTGTCATCAAGGGTGTAGTGGTCAAAACTCAGCGTCATCTCATCATCGGGACTAGAAATCGGGAAAATCGATCTAAACGCGTCCTCGATACCCTGCATTTTCAACGGTTCGCCTGAAAGCAACGCGCGTCTTTGCAAAAACCCTTCATAGGATGCGATCTGAATATCAATAAGGTTTGGAAGCTCCATCACATCCTGAATATCTTTTCCTACATACTTTCGCTCTTTTTTATGTTTTTTTTCGATTTTTTCAACCTTTCCGATCTTTATCTTTCCCTTAACTGCCGCCATACTACCCCTCTAAAACGTGAATTTGGCAAACTGTTTAAACCGTGCGGTTTTATGAACGGTTTGCTCTTTAACTTACGACAATGAAATATGTGCGAACGGCTATCCGCCGTAATAATCACCGCCGCTTTACACACGTCATGCCGTGTCCGCGGCAACAATTATTCCGCTTCTATCCTTATGCGCCTCTGCGTAATGCAACCTTCTTCGCTGTATGATTACACTTCATTGTCACAGGAGGCTGTTCTGGGCCCCGCGCCCTGGAACGCCCCGTTTGGTTTTTCAAATTTGAACCGGAAGCGTAGGCATCCGGTTCAAATTTCCGAAAGACCACAGTGCTTACGGAAAAAACGCCATCGTATTTTCTGTAAGCACCTTAAAAATGAAAATCCTACTGAATTTCCACCGTACCGCCCGCTTCGGTAACGGACTTCCTGATCTTCTCGGCTTCTTCTTTGGGGATGTTTTCTTTGATCGGCTTGGGCGCGCCCTCGACAAGGTCTTTTGCTTCTTTAAGGCCCAGCCCGGTAACCGCGCGGACTTCCTTAATCACCGCGATTTTCTTTGAATCGTCGTACGCCTTCAGGATGACGGTAAACTCCGTCTTTTCCTCAACAGGCGCCGCGGCCGCTCCTCCCTGAGCCGCCCCCACAGCCGCGACCGCCACAGGGGCCGCCGCAGAAACACCGAATTTTTCCTCCATCGCCTTGACCAATTCCGAAACTTCAAGGACGGTCATGGAAGCTATAGCTTCCAAAATCTGATCTGTTGTAAGCGCTGCCATTATTATCTTCTCCTACTAAAAAAATTTAACGGAAGAACAGTCTCCCGCCGCCGCCCGGTCAAACCAATTCAGCCGCAACGGCATATATACCCCTGACAGGACGCAGCCACGAAGCCTGACAGGTTGACCACCCCGCGCCAAAA
>JAITAE010000184.1 GCA_031284295.1 Spirochaetaceae bacterium | reverse complement strand
AAAAAGGGGGGCGCTGTTTTCCATGCCGTCACCGGCACATAGCCGCATCATCGCCGCGCCCCCCAGCGCTCCATCCCGCGCAAGCGCGGTATTCCGCTACCCCCCCCCCCCCCCCAATCTGCCGCCCTATTTAATCAGCGCTTCCTTAAGGGGCAGCCTTCCCAAACCGTGATATAGTATTTCTACTTAGAAAAGTATAATGAGGGGGAAGTCGTGGCAACGAAAGTTGCCGCCCTTTCGCTCCAAAGCCTACGGCTTTTCCGCTACCCCCTCTGCGGTGGCGCTGCCCCCGCAACGCCACCGGCATACTGGTGTTTTACAAGTAGAAGCACTATAACGGGAGCACGGGAAGGTATCAAGGAAGGCTCGCAAAACGCCCTTGAGCGGTTCTTTCCCAAGATCAAAGAGGCGGTACACATGGCGCGGCAGTCATTCAGCCTGACGCGGCAACCGCCTGCGCGTCAATGCTCCAGAGAAAAGAAAACGCCATCGCGGCGTGGCGGGACAAGGACGGTCGGAGAGAACGGCGACCTCCCCCGGAGAGCCGGGATGTTACCCTGAGGCAGAGCCCCGGACACGTCGCTTATCCGGCAGGTTACGATTAACTTTTCGTGCAGTTCGACGAAGAAACGAGGTAAGCCCACTGGCATTGGATTTTGTGTGTCTTGCGTAATATGAAGCTGAAACAGGTAAGAAATCTGAAGTTTCGGTCAAGTATATTCTTTAGGATGTGGAGCTTCACTATTATTAGACCTTGGTTGTTGACTACCGGACTTGAATTACCTGAATGAAGAGTGAGAAATGAGGACACCCGATAATGCATGCGGAGCGTGTTTGTGCGATAAAGTGGCGTGGTGGAATAACCGCTACGCGGTTATTTTCGGAGTTTCGGTCGCAAGCCTCCGGCTTGCTTAGAGTGAAACTCCTTGCAGGGTTGTTAAGGCCCAATTTGCGTGAACGGCGCGAAGGCTTTAGCCTGAGCAGCGGGTGCTGAGAAATGAATAGTGGTAAATATCAGAGACAACATCGCCGCCAGCGTATTTAAACCCATTGGCGGGCCGCCCTTGAAAGCGCGCGGTCTTTTGGTTATAGTGAATCAACTGTATGAACTACGACTTTACTTTCGGGCACCGTAAATCCTCCGTACATATAGAACAGAATATTCCGGATTTGGGCGATATTCTGGCCGAAATGAAGCCGGAACGCGCGATAATTGTTTGCGACACGAATACGGCCGGCCTGGCGGAAAGTGTTAGGGGCGGCGCGGAGGCTGAGATATGCGTGCTGCCGGCGGGAGAGGGCGCCAAAAACTGGCAGTCTATCGAAAAAATACTCCGTATGGCCGTGAGCGCCGGGCTTGGCAGGGACGGGCTTTTTGCCGCTGTCGGCGGCGGCGTTGTAAGCGACCTCTGCGCGTTTGCCGCTTCGGTTTACAAACGGGGGGCGGGGCTTGTCATCGTTTCCACAACGCTGCTGGGCATGGTTGACGCGGCTCTGGGCGGCAAGACCGGCTTTGATATGTTTGACATAAAAAATTTTGCCGGCACATTCTACCCCGCCCGCAATGTTTATATGCCGCTTGCCGCGCTGTGTACCCTGCCGCCGCGTGAATGGCGCTCCGGGCTTGCGGAAATTATAAAAACACTCGTGATTGATGATTCGTTTTATACAACGGAGACCCGCGGGCAGCTGCTTGCCTTGAAGGGCGCGTTGACCGGTGAGGGGACGCCGCGGACGCTTATTGACGAGGCCGCGCGGTTGATCGGACGCTCGGTAACGGTGAAAGGCCGTATCGTGGAGAACGACCCGGAAGAACGGAGCGGGGAACGAATGCTGCTAAACCTGGGACATACGTTTGCCCACGCCCTAGAGAGCGCGGCGGGACTGGGCAGGCTTTCACACGGCGAGGCTGTCGCGTGGGGGCTGTCGCGCGCCTGCATACTGGGCGTTGAGCTTGGGTGTACGCCCGTAGAGAGGTCCGAGTCGATCCGCGCCGTTTTAGAGGAACTGGGTTATGAAACCGGATCGCCGCACCCCGCGCTTGCGGACGGAGGGGCTTTCATGCGCGCATTGAAAGATGACAAGAAAAAAACGGGGGGATTTTTTCGTTTTGTGTTTCCGGCGCGGCGCGGCGCGTGTATTGTAACTATGGACAATGACAGCCTGGACCTCATAGAAAAAACATCAGGTCTAATATGAAAAAAAAAACTTTGTCCGGTACACCGGTTTTGTTTCTGTTGTTTTTTATAAATTCCGGTGATGTATCCGCGCAGGCGGACGACAATCAAGTTTACTATATCCGTGAAATATATTTTGACATTACAGGCCGCACAAAAGAGTACGCGCTGCTGCTGACTTCGGAAATAAAAAAGGGCGATGAAATAAAGGGCGGGGCCGCGCTGCGGGAATACATTGCGCGTAAACAGCAGATACTGATTAACAGGCGTGAATTACAGGATGCCGTCATAGATTTTGCCGCGGCGGAGCAGGACGAAGACGGGCGTGTTCCTGTTGATCTTACCATCCATACTGTGGACACGCGTAATTTTGTCATAGTGCCGGAGCCTAAATACAGTTCAAACACAGGCTGGGAGCCCAGGCTGCGCATCAGGGATTTTAATTTTTTGGGCCTGATGTCGCCGCTCAGGATATACCTTAGCTATCGTTACCATGACGGCAAAGACATAACGTATTCCCGCAACAACCTAAGCCTGCTTTTGGGCATTGAAACGCCGTTCAGCGCGTTCGGTTACGACTGGAAATTCATCACGGAAAATATTTTTTCTTACTATTTTGACGAACCCTTTTCCTACGGCAACACGAGCGGCCTTTCGTTTGATATTCCGTTCAAAAATACAACGCTTACATTCGGTTACAGGCAGGGAGTATATTTTGGAGAAGAGTACGATAATTGGCGGAAGTATGTTTACAGCATGAATTTCCAGGATATATGGTATGGTTCAAGCGCGCTTTACGGTGAATGGAAGATCCCGCTGCCCGTCGAAACTGAGAATCTTGGTAAACTGACATACAAACCCGCAGTATCCGGAAACATCAATTACGCGTTCCGTGATGAAGATTTGGCGGAACGTAATGGGCCTTCATTTAACGCTTCGCATCGTTTAGGTTTTGATAAAATTGACTGGGCCGGTAATTTTAGGCGCGGGGCGGCGCTGTATATCGAAAACGGCAATGAATACAATTTCTTTTTTGAAGAGTGGAGCAGTTCTGTGACGGCAGACATTACAGAACATCTTTTAATAACTGATTTTTTGGGAATATCCATGCGCGGCAGGTTTACAAAATGGTTTTACGGTTCAGGGCTTGGGCATACCGGCGCACGGTGGGAGGCGGCCGGCATGATACGCGGCATGGGCGATTACGCGCTTGCCGCGGATTCCATGCTGCTTTTTAACTTTGATTTTATATTCCATGTTTTTAACTTTATGTTTTCAGAATACTTTAACGAGCCGCGGCTCCGTATAATAAATATGGAGCTCCAGGCGGGTCCCATCATGGACATAGCCCTTGTCGATGGAATGGAAGTTGATTTTAAAAGAAATTTTATCCGTAACATCACTTACACCCCGCGGGACTGGATTGTTTCAGGCGGTATAGAGCTGTTTTTTTTCCCCCTCGCTTTCAGGAGTATCTACCTTTGCGTAAGCGCCGCATGGTATTTAAACCCGTTGTTTAATACGGGAGTTTTGCCCGGCCGCGATGAGTTGGAATTATATATGGGATTTGGACACCATTTTTGACATTATGAATATTAATTTTATTAAACCTATCGTATCCAAACTGCGGATATTGCTGCCGCGGAAACATAAGCTCAGACTTATTACACTACTTTTTATGACATTTCTGTTGTCAGTTATAGAAACATTCGGAATATCGGTAATAATGCCGTTCATATCCGTAGCTTCGGCTCCGGATATGCTGGACAGAGGCAGATACAATGCTGTTTTCAGGTTTCTGGGTTTTACATCAAAAGACAATTTTATATTCTGTTTTGGCGTTGGAATCATTGCTTTTTATATATTCCGGGCGGCATACAATGTGTTTTATACATATATACAGAACCGCTTCGCGTTTAGCACTTTCAGGTATTTTGCGACCAATCTGTATGAAAAATATCTTTCACTGCCGTACAAGGTTTTTGTTCAAAAGAATACATCGGAATTTCACGCTGGTATAGGCCACGCGCAAAATGTAAGTATGATACTGCTCTGTATAATGCAGATATGTTCGGACGCGATTACCGTGCTGATGCTATACTTTTTTATGGTTGTTGTAAACTGGAGAATGACGCTTTTATTGACGGTCATTCTTGCTGGTTTAATTGCCGTGATCATAAGGGTAATCCTGAAAAACAGTAAAAAGCAAGGCGCAAAGGCAGCGGAAGGAAACTACAACATCGGCCGTGTCCAGAATGAATCGTACAATAATTTTAAATTCGTCCGCCTTAAATGCAGTGAAGATTATTACATACGCCGGTTTGATGACGCTACGCTTACCGTTTCAAAGGCGCAGGTTATAAGTACAACGCTAGGAGCTATGCCGCGCAACCTGCTGGAAAGCATAGGGTTTTCACTGCTTGTCGGGGCGGTGCTGTTGATACTTTTCCGCTATGGTTCCGCGGAAAGCATAATACCCGTTATAGCAATGTACGCGCTGGCGCTGTACCGGATACTTCCATCCATCAACAAAATGCTCGGTAATGTCAATCAGGCCGCTTATCTACAGCACTCACTGGATATTGTCTATGAACATTTTTCGCGGGAAACAGTGCATGAAGGCTCCGCGCCCGTAACATTTAATCACTCGATAAGCTTTAATGACGTTTCGTTTCAATACCTGAAAGGCCCTGTTGTGCTGCGGGATATATCGTTTAAAATAAGTAAAGGCGATAAGCTTGCCGTTACCGGTCCGAGCGGCAGTGGAAAATCAACGCTTGTAGATTTGCTTATCGGCATACACAAACCATCGGCCGGTTCAATGCTTGTTGACGGTGTGGAACTGAACGACGAAAATATCCACGCCTGGCGGAAAAAAATCGGATATATACCTCAAAGTATCTATCTTTTTGACAGTACAGTTTCTGAAAATGTTGTTTTTGGTTCCGGCTATGATGAAAAACGCCTGATACGGGCGCTGGATATGGCGAATATATGGGACTTTCTGCGGCAAAACAGCGGCCTTAAAACACCGGTCGGAGAGGGCGGCATACAACTGAGCGGCGGTCAGAAACAGCGTATAGGTATTGCGCGCGCCCTGTACAACGATCCCGATATACTTGTTCTTGATGAGGCAACTTCAGCGCTCGATAATGAAATAGAAACAAAAATTATGGACGAGATTTATGACGTGGGCAAAGGCAAAACATTGGTAGTTATAGCACACCGCCTTACAACGGTGGAAAAATGCAGCCGCCGTCTTTGCATGGAAAACGGCGTTATCAAAGGAATACAATGAAAAAAGTTTTGATAGACGGTGAATTTTTATGCAGGCCGCTTAACGGAATAGAACGTTACGCATACGAGATTACCATGCGTCTTGATAAACTTTCTTCGGCGCACGAAATAGCGCTTGTCATTCCGTCCAATCCGTTTATCATCCCTGAATATAAAAATATCGACATAATTCAGCTTAAAGCAAAAATTAAATCACACCTTTTTTGGCAGATGGCAACGGTTCAAGGCTTTTTGCTGAGGCATAAAAATTATACCGTGCTTGAATACGGAAACACCTGCCTGCCGCTTGTACCATCGATAGTTTTTCTGCACGACATATACTGTGAACTTTTTCCGGAAGATTTCTCAAGTTTTCGCGATAAAGTTGTACGCCTGTACAATATGTGTCAGTACCGCCTTATCACAAGAAAAGCAAAAAGAATTGTTACCGTATCGGAATACAGCAGGAATCAAATAGCCGGTACGTTTCATATACCGCCTGAGCGGATACAGGTAATATACAGCAGTTGGATGCATTTCAAAACGGTAAGGCCGGACTATTCGGTATTTTCTGATTTTACCGTACTTGAAAAACCGTTCTATTTTTCGCTGGGAACAATCTCAAAACGGAAAAACATAAAATGGATTGTCGAGTATGCCGCAAAGCACCCCGAAGATACATTTGTGATTTCCGGTTCGCGGCTTCCAACAACTCAGACAGAAGAATTAAACAGCTGGGAACGCCCAAAAAACATTGTACTTTTGGGCTACACTGACGATGGAAAAGTAAAGGCGCTGATGGAAAGGTGCAAGGCTTTTATACTGCCTTCTTACTATGAAGGTTTTGGACTGACACCGCTGGAGGCTTTGTCCTGCGGATCGCCTGTAATTGTTGCCAGGGCCGCGAGTTTACCGGAAATCTATGGCGGAGCGGCTCATTACATAGACCCGTACAGTACCGATATTAACCTGGATGATCTGTTAAAGGAGCCGGTCGAACCACCGTCCGCGATTCTACAGAAATATTCTTACGATAAATCGGCGGAAGATGTCTATAAGCTTATAATTGATTACTGCAATGAAAACCGTTAAAAACGCGGTAAGCCTGCCATCCGGCAAGACGCGCGCTGTGCGGCTCACCGGTTGATTACCGGATGAGAAGAACAGATAAGGAGAAAATTTATGGGAATAGCGAAAAGTGCTCTGTTGGGAATGCGTTACGCAGCGGCAAACGGTGTTGAATTTAAAAATACCCTGATGGTCGCCAGACTAGCCATCCTTATGAAAAAGAATGAATTAAAAAGAATCCTTGGAATAACGGGGGGGGGGGGGGTAAATGACTTGTATGATTCGACAAACAAATTTCCCTATGCGGAATGGATTTTTAAGTATTTTGGAGCCGAAACAGTCGATTCGATTGATTACAGTGATTACGAAGGCGCGAATATAATTCATGATATGAATATGCCTGTACCGGAGACGTTAAAAAATAGGTATGATTGCGTGTGGGACGGCGGTACGCTGGAGCATGTGTTCAATTATCCTGCGGCAACCAGAAACTGTATGGATATGGTTAAGCCGGGCGGTCATTTGATACTTGAGACACCCAGCAATAATTGTTTTGGGCACGGACTTTATCAATTTTCACCTGAATTGTTTTTTTCATTATTAGATAAACACAACGGTTTTTCGGAAACAAAAATATTCATACAGTGCGGATTTAACCGGTGCTATGAAGTTATTTCCCCTAAAATAATAAAAATGCGTACGAGTATCTGCTGTACAAAAGAGCCTGCGATGTTATTTGTAATATCCAGAAAAATAAGTGAGGTACCGGATACAATAAGCGTTTTACAGAGCGATTATGTAGATACATGGAACGCTACAAAAGACAAAGAAAATAGTAAACAAAATAAATTCACAATGAAATACTTTGAAGAGCTTTATTTCAGGCTTGTGCCCAGAAAACTGCAAAGTGTAGACTTAGCGATGTTCGGCATGGGTATACTCTCAAAATTTCTGGTTACAAAGAAAAAAATGTACAGACCGGCGCCGGAATTTTTACATCCTCAAAAGAAAATTTAGCGCTCGCCAGTTAGCGAGCCAACTGGCGCGTCAATCCTCAGTAAGGATTTCCGTGTGGCCTGAAAATACCGCTATCGTGTGTTCCCAGTGGGCGGATGCTTTGCCGTCCGCCGTAACAACCGTCCAGTCATCGTCCAAAAGTTCTACATCGCCGGTTCCAAGGTTGTCGTACAGTCCATTCGGAAATTTCTTTCTTTGATCGTTCCCATTTGCCGGTATTGACAATGTCCATGCTGCAGTAACGGCAGAATGGAGCCGGTTTACGCAGTTTATCCAGTATTTCATCAATATTTTTTGCCTTGTATATGTCGATATAATCATCTTTCGTTACTTCCAGATTCATATTGAAATAACTGTTAAAGAATTTTATATACGCTAT
>JAITAE010000170.1 GCA_031284295.1 Spirochaetaceae bacterium | reverse complement strand
CGGAGCGCCCGCTCCGGATCGTGGAAATTCTTGAATGCCGCGCTGCAAAACAGGAAATCAAACGCGGCGTCATCAAAAGGCATAGCCGAAACATTGCCCCGCGTAAAATCAACACCGGCATTTTCCCGCTTCGCGTTGGCGCGCGCTATCTCTACAAAATCCGCGCTGATGTCCATGCCGGTAATCGTGTAGTCGCCCAGCTTGGACAGTTCTATAGAAATATATCCGGGGCCGGGCGCAATCTCAAGAATCCGCCGTTTTTCCCCTGTGGCGGCGGGCTTAATGAGGGTGGAAATCTCTTTCGCGTAACCTGAAAGTTCCGCCATCCGGCTTTCGCGCGAATTTTTATCGTACCACCTGGCCATGCCGCCCGTTATACCCAAATCTTTTCGCTTTCGCATATACTTCATCATGACGCGCCCCTTAACCCCGCGAAACGGAGGCAAGACATATAGATTCCGTCTGTTTCTTTAGCCGAAAGCGCCGTAAAAATCGCTATTCTCATAAAATCCTCCATAACGGTTGAAACAAGATTTTTAAATTTGGGCGCATTTCCGGCGTAAACGCCGGAAACCGGGCTATCCGCTATAATAACGCCGCCTGACGGCGCTGCGCGCCTGCGGCGTTATTCCGCTTCTATCCCTTGCGCGAGAGAGGCATCACCCCCATACAACGCGCCTTGCGCGTTCAGCCTGCCACTGCTAGACTTAGCATGAAAACATTTGTCTAACTAAGTTCAGGATAATGCCTAACGCTGTTAGTGTCAAGCGTTTGTATACGGAACAGGCGGCGGGCTTATGGAAATAAACAAGGAATTAATCGCGGAAACAGCCATCAATATTTTGAACCGGGGCGGCATCGGTTCCCTTACGATGCGTTCATTGGCTATGGAGCTTGGCATAAAGGCGGCATCGCTTTACTGGCATATAAAAAGCAAGGGCGAGCTGTACGATATTGTCGCGGAAAAAATCAGCGCCGGCATGAAACCCGCCTGTTCAATGAAAAATGCCAAAAATTATTTGACGGAGACTGCGAAACTGTACCGTGAAAAACTACTGCGGGTAAGGGATTCGGTTGAAATTTTCATGCAATCAGCTCCGGTAACTCAGGAACGCCTTGAACTGATAAAAAATTGCATGATATGCCTGCTGCACATGGGCGTAAGCGAAAAGAACTGCATGATCGCGGCAAATATGTTTAACAATTATATTCTGTCGTTTGTCGCCGACGAAATGCGCTGGAATATGCTTTCACGCGAGCGCGGGGATTCAAAACCGGAAGCGCAGGAGGCGAACCCGTTTATTTCCGTCCTTGGACAGGAATTGGAATTGATGAGCGGCGAGGAACAGTTTACGCGCGGCCTTGATGTTTTATTCGCCGGCTTTAAGATACTCAAATAGCGCTCTGCCGAATAGCCGCTTTTACGTGAAGTTATTACTTTCAGATTACAGCGGTTTTGCCGCCGTAGTATGGGGTCTGTGCAGCAACCCTCATTGCGAAAAAGGTAACGTTTACAAAGATTTGGTATTAAATCAGATAGTGTAAGTTAGGCCGCTCAGTTTTGTCAAAAAATTGTCGCCGCCATGCCGTGCGTAAAAACATTGCTACAGGCGGCGGGAGCATACGCTTGCCGCCCGTAGCATTAAACTGGATGTCGCGCTTTACTAGCGCCGCTTTATTAGGCCGTTTTGACCGCCGTTTCCAGCAGATGCAGTACCTTTTGCGGGCATATTTCGACGCAGGTCCCGCACGAATTGCATTTAGCATACTCTATGGCGGGGATGCCGTTTTCAAGCGTTATCGCCTGCGCCGGGCATTTTTTGACACAGGCCGTACATTTGCCGCAGCCTATTTTACAGGTCTTTTTGACCATAGGCTTTATCGTGTTGCGGTTGTTGCAAAAGGCAAACGCGCCCTTCTGCCCTTTACCCACAACGCGGATTATGCCCTGCGGACATTCACCCACACAGACCTTGCAGCCCTTGCATTTATCCGCGTCTATCACGGGAACACCGTTTGTCCCCATGCGCAGCGCGTCAAACTTACATGCTTTCACGCAGTCGCCAAAACCCATGCAGCCCCATGCACATAACTTTGTACCGTTTGAGCTTATCTTTGCGCCGCGGCAGGTTTGAAGGCCGGTGTATATGCCTTTAGGCATAGCCAGATCGTGGCTGCCCTGACAGGCTGCTACCGCGACAACCGCCCGTGTATCCGCGCTGCCGCCGATAAGGGCGGCGCGTTTCTTTGTCGATTCCGCGTCCGAGACGGTACACTTACTAGGATCCGCTTCGCTGGCGGCGACCGCCGCGGCAAAACCATCGCAGCCGGCAAAGCCGCACGCGCCGCAGTTCGCGCCGGGCAATGTTTCGCGGATAAGCCCCACGAGCACATCCGTTTCGACATGAAACACTTTTCTGAAAATTCCAAGCAGAATACCCAAAATAAAGGCAAGCGCCGCGGCAAAAATAGCGGTTAATAAAATTATATTCATACAATCCTCACTTTACCATGCCGGAAAAACCCATGAACGCCATGGACATCAGCGCCGCCGACGCAAACAGTATTGGCGTACCTTTCAAAAAATCGGGGATAGGGCTTGTGCGGATACGTTTGCGTATTCCCGCGAGGAGAAGCAACGCCAGCAGAAAACCCGCTGCGACTCCCACCGCGTAAACGAGCGATTCACTATAGTTATAACCAAACGAAATCGCGTTAAAAGTCGCTCCCAAAATCGCGCAGTTTGTCGTTATCAGCGCAAGGTAGATGCCCATCGAACTATACAGTCCGGGTATCATCTTTTTAAGGAAAAATTCAACAAGCTGTACGAGGGACGCTATCACGAGGATGAACGCCAAGGTCTGCAAAAACACCATATTGAGCGGCTTCAAAATATACATATAGATTGGCCAAGTAACCGCCGTAGCGATAACGGTAACGAAAGTAACGGCCACACCCATGCCGACAGCCTTATCCTCATCACTGGACATCCCGATAAACGGGCAGAGCGCGAGGAAACTCATCAACACAATATTGTCGATTAAAAACGCCTTGATAAAAACACTAAATAGATCCATTTAACAGCACCCCTCTTTGTTCCGGTTTATGGGCGTCTTGCTCTGACGCTGTTTGATATAAAGCCCTAGACTGATGAATAAGGAAAATACGAAAAAACCTCCGGGAGGCAGCGTAAAAAATAGTACCGGCTGGTAGTTTTCACCAAAAACAGGTATATCGAGTATCGAACCGTTGCCGAGCAACTCTCGAATCAGCGATATGCCGGCAAGAACCCATGTGTACCCAAGCCCCATGCCGAGTCCGTCCGCTATCGAATAAATCACCGGCTGTTTCGAGGCGAAGGCTTCCACTCGCCCCATGATGATGCAGTTTACGACGATGAGCGGTATGAATACACCCATAGCCTTTGAAAGAGCCGGGAAATAGGCTTGCAGAACATAATCGATTATCGTAGTGAAAGCCGCTATTACTATGATGAAGATGGGTATCCGCACCGATGACGGTATCAGTTTTTTAAACAAGCTGATGACAAACTCGGACATCAACAGAACGAAGGTCATCGAAAGTCCCATCCCGATGCCGTTTGCGACACTGGTAGTTACGGCAAGCGAGGAACACAGTCCTATCATAAGTATCAAAAGCGGGTTCTCGTTTACGAGTCCGTTGACAAATATTTGACCAAATTTTTTCAATTTGAACCTCCATTGGCGGTCATCCATTCCACGCCTGCCTGAGCCGCGTTCTTTACGATGAGCGATACGGCGCGGCTAGTAATAGTTGCCGCGGTTATAGCTTCAACTGTGCCGCCGTCCTTTTTGACCGCGATATTACCGGCGGCCTTCATGCCGGCAAACTGTCCGTAAAAGGTGAGTTTTGCCGGTTTGTCAACGTAGTAATTTTCTTTGGCGGCGTTTGCGCCAAGTCCGGGCGTGTCGGATATTTGCAGAATCTTTACGCCGGTGATAGCGCCCGCCGTGTCAATGCCGGTAAGGACGGTAATACCCGCCTGAAATCCGCCGCTTGAAGCGTTTACCGCCACGCCGATAGGCTCTCCACCGCTTGTTACCGTATAGGAATCGCCGATTTGAACCTTGCCGTCCGCCGCGGACAGGCTGCCGTCTATCGGCGAAAAATCATCTCCGGCGGGGAACAGCCCCTTCAGCGCGTCGTCCAGGTCCTTTTTTTGCCGCTCCGCAATCGTTTTTGATGTTGAATCGTAGACCACCGCGAGCCCCGCGCAGGCTATTGCCGCGAAAATGACAAGCGCTACGGTCATTTTTATCGTGTCTTTCATGATTTTGCCCCCTTTGCGGGCGCGACATAGCCGTATTTTTTGTGCAGTATCCGGTTAAGGAAGGGCGTCGCCATGTTCATTATCAGGATGCCGTATGTCGCGCCTTCAGGATAATTGCCGAACTTCCGTATCAACACGGCAAGCAGTCCCGCGCCCACGCCGAATATCAGTTTGCCATATTCCGTTACCGGCGCGCTTGTATAGTCGGTTGCCATGAAGACCGCGCCAAACACAACGCCGCCGCTCAGCACGGAAAATACCGGGTCAAGGCCGAGCGCCCATGACGCGATAAAAGTTGTAACTATCAATGCCACCGGAGCGCGCCAGTCTATCGTTTTAGTGGCAAGCAAGAATATACCGCCCGCCAGTATCAGCAGCGCCGATGTTTCACCTATACAACCGGCGCGGTTTCCCAAAAACAGCTCTTTTAACATTTCGCCGTAAGACGAAACGCCAAGACTCGATTCCACCGCGCCAAAGCCGGGAACCAACCCCTCTTTTATTATGCCGAGCGGAGTCGCAGTCGTCGCGCCATCAACAAGGTTTCCGCCCGAAAATTGATAGAACGGTGTATGCAGTCCCGACGGCTTTAACCAAGTCGTCATCGCGGCGGGAAAGCTCATCAACAGAAAGGCGCGGCCCGCCAGCGCCGGATTGAACACGTTTGCGCCTAGTCCGCCGAAAAATTCTTTCGCCACTATGACGGCGAACAACGCTCCTAGAGCCGTCATCCAAAGTGGAGTCGAGGGCGGCACAACAAGCGCCAACAGGAGGCCGGTTACGACCGCCGAACAGTCTTTTATACGGATTTCCTGACCGGTAACTCGCCTGAAAAACGCCTCGCCCGCCACCGCCACCGCGACAGAGACCGCCACGTTCATCAGTGCGCTTACGCCGAATATCACGATTCCCCAAACGGTAACTGGCAACAGCGAGATTACCACGCGGCTCATTATCTTTGCCGTGTCGTCCGTGCGTACTATATGCGGGCTCGATTGCAGGTACAGGAGTTTTGTCGTCTGATTTTCGTTTTCTGCCATTGTTTCCTCCTTAAACCTTCGCCGTTACAGGCGCTGTAGCAGCAGACTTGGCCGCGGCGGCATCCGCCTTAGCTTTAGCCTGAGCCGCCTTTGCCGCTAAATGGTTACGCAGATTGAACTTGCCCACGCGGAAACGCTGAACAAGCCTTATTTTGGCTGGACAGTTGAACGTACACGATCCACATTCAAAACAGTCCATTAGGCCAATCTTTTGTGCTTCGTCCATATCGCCAGCCTCCAACGCGTTGTTCATCAGAACGGGAAAGAGTCGCGCACTGCAATTTTTGATACAACGCCCGCAGCGAATACAGTTACCCTCAGGCTCTATATACGTTTCTTCCTGCGTAAGAAAGTTTATGCCGGACGTATTCTTCTGTACCGGGATATTTGCGTGCGGAACAGCAGTCCCCATCATCGGCCCGCCGAAAATGATTTTTGCCAATTTGTCATAATGAATATCGAGATATTCAGGCGGAAGGTCTGTTAGAATCGTGCCTATCGGAGCCACAATATTGCGCGGGTTTCCGCACGCGCCGCCTGAAACAGTAAGCCCCCGTTTGATAAGCGGGCGGCCTATAGTGAAAGCTTCACCAATGGCGAGGAGACTGCCGACATTCTGCACAATGCAGCCCGCGGCGGAAGGAAGCGCGCCGGACGGCACTTCTCTGCCGGTGAGCGCCGTTATCAGCATCTTTTCGCCGCCCTGCGGATACCGCGTCCTACAGAGAGCAACCGTAATTTTACCCGGATAACCGCCGTCCGCAATTGCCTTTTCAACTTTTGGAACAAGGAATTCTTTGTTGTCCTCCATTCCGAAAATAGCCTCTTTCACGCCGGCTATCTTCATTAAAATGGCTATACCCTTAACAATCACATCAACCTTAGCGCTTATCGCCGCCTCATCCGTAGTGAGGTAGCCTTCGCACTCCGCGCCGTCAGCTATGATGTAATCAATCTTGGATCCAGGAGGCGGATTCAGCTTTACATGGACCGGAAAACCCGCGCCGCCCATGCCCACTATGCCCGCATCCCGTATTCGTTTGAGGGCTTCTTCTTTCGTACAGGTGAACGGATCGAGCGGCTCCATGAATATATCCCCCGAAACGGACGGATCCGCCTCGATGATGATGCATGGGCCATCGGCATTGTTGGACTGCGTCCGCACCTCAATTTTTTTTACTATACCGGCAATTGAAGCATGTACCGGAACCGTCATTGGGCCGGGCGCTGCCGCATCAGCTATAACCTGCCCCCTTTTTACCGCGTCACCAACCGCTACAATAGCTTTGTTGGGAGCTCCTAAATGCTGATTTATGGGAATAACCACTTGTTTCGGTATCGGAACAAGTTCAGCCGGCTTCCCGGTTGTGCGATCCTTCCTTTCAGGGATATGGATACCACGCCTAAACGTACACTTTTTCGCCATTCATGGCCTCGTCTATTCTGGATTTTTAATAATTTTATCCCATAGAATGGTAAGCGTCAAGAAAATACTTGCATAAGACTGCATTTTAATTTACATATTCGGTCCGCCGGTGAGTTTAACATACGCTCACCGGTTCCATTATTTCCGTGAATTTCCCTAGCCAAGCGCTTCCCACTCGCAGGAGCAGGCGTTAAGGGCGGCGTTGACGGAGGCGAGAACGGCGCTTGCTTCGCGGGACTTTTCGCCTGACGAGCGCTTTTACATCATCGAGGACATACCGGAATTACAGTGCCGCGCCAAAAATAAAACGCAGTTGTACATCAGGACGGAGACGCTTGAGTTTAAAATTTTTCGGCCAGGTATATGCCTAGTTTGAGTGCCGCCGCCGCCGCTTCTGCGCGTATCCTGCCGCGGCTGCCGGCAAAGTGGTAAATGTTGGCTAGAGGCGGAACACCCCGGCGCAAACCGCCCACCCAAACCGTTCCGACCGGGTTTAACGAGCCATCGCCGCCCGGCCCGGCGAGGCCGGTTACGGACAGAGCGATGTCGGCCTTTGCACTTTTCAGCGCGGAGGCCGACATCGCCCTTGCGCATTCCTCGCTCACCGCCCCATACCGTTCCAGCAGCGCGGCATCTATACCAAGCATCTTTTGTTTCGCGTCGACAGTGTATGTGGTAAAGCCGCCCCAAAACACGTCCGACGCGCCCGGTATGGCGGCGAGCAGGCTCCCGATCAGTCCGCCGGTACACGATTCGGCGACAACGATACGCAGTCGTTTTTCTGTCAGCAGTTCAACCAGTCTTACCGCCTCACATTTCATAAGCGCGCCGTTTTACCCCTGAAATTTTAAGGGCGGCCAGATTTCATGGCGAAAGGCTAAAGGCGATCGGGTCTTCATGAAATTCCTGGATGCCGCCAGCGCCCAGTCGTACCCTTTGCAGCGAAAAGGATTCGCCGTCTGTCTCAGCCTGCACAGGCCGGACAACACGGTACACCTCGCGCACCTTTTTCCCGTCGGCAGACATTTTCACCCCGGCAGGCAACGTTTGCCCTCCTTCGGGAAGCAATTCCAGGTACTCCTGCCTGTCCAGCGTAAAGAAGGTGTAGCGCCCGGACTGAGTTTTTCCTGAAACATTGAATACATACTCGCCGTTTGACGAGAACGTGATGCCGCCAAACGGGCCGTTGTATGTTCCGTCAATATAAGGTTTTATGGGCAGGGCCGCCGCTTCGCCGGATTTTATGGAAGCCGGCGATTTACGGTACGAACCATCCCACGGCGCACTAAGCGCTATCTTCATACGGACATCTTCAAATACTTTTACACGTATACTGTCGATGGATTCCAGTTCAATGTCCATCACGCGGCGCAACGTAATAACGGAAATATTTTGGCTTGAAATGTACAGGCCGTACCTTGTTGACGTTGACGAAAGCCATTTGTACACCTGCTGGGTACTCTTGTCGTAAAAAATTATCTCGCGTCCGCCCGTATCAAAGTAAATGTACTGGCTGTTGTTTACCGACATATCCGGCGCTACCCGGTACCACAACCCGCTGATGAACTGTTCGAATTCCGCCGCGCTTCCCGACAAAAGCCTGCTGAACTGCGCGCCTTCCGCGCGAGCGCCCGGTATACGGTCAACTTTTTTTTGTACGTACCGGCCCAGATCGGGGTTATAGGAATATGTAATTTCTATCTGGTCAAATTCGTTAGAAGACGATGTATCCCGTCCGCGTCCTTTGATCTCGAAACTTGCCCCTCTTGTAAGGCCCATCTGGTAGGCCTGTGTGCGTTCTGTTTCGATGATAGATATTGTTCCGTCAATTTTTATGTCGGCTATTTTTCCGATTAGCGCTCCGTCATCCTGGTCATTTTTTGTAACGCGGAATACGGCCATTGTATGTTCACCCTTGCCGTTCATGCCGGTAAGTATTATACAAGCGCTACGGTCGCCCGTCAGGTCCTGGGTAAAAAGGGACACGGTTCCCGGACGTACCACGGCGCTGGGACCGCTCCACACACGTTTGTACAGTTTTTTGTCTTCTTGGTAATCAATGTATGTAAGGTATATCGGGTTGTTTTCTTTTAACAAATTCCGGTACGCGATTACTTGCTCCTCGCTGCCGTCTTTGTCAAAGTCTTCTGACAGCAGCGCTACGGCAATCTCACCATCATCCAGACTCACTTTAATTCGTTCACTTTCCGCGGCGGA
>JAITAE010000101.1 GCA_031284295.1 Spirochaetaceae bacterium | reverse complement strand
GAGGAACGTGAATTGCTCGACATATTCCGTAAACTCAAATCCCCCCTGCGTCAATCAATATTGAAAATCGCCTGCGATATTCTTGAAATTCAGGATAAGGCGGCTGAGCTTTAGTTCGCGGCATATTCGTATGCCCATTTTGCGGGACCCGGATTGGGGGGTAGGGCGCAACGTAGTGCGACCGTAGGGCGCTAAAAACTTATTCTAAACAGCGGCCTGGTCCCGCGCCACAGCCTGCGGCATTTTTTGCCTAAACGCGCTCAATGTTTCGCGCGCCGTTATCGGGCTGGGGGCGCGGCGATAAAAGCGGCTATGTGCCGCAAAATGTATGGAAATAGCGCCCCCCTCTTTACTAAGAATCATCGTGAACGCGGAAAACAGCACAGTGTAAAGCCAACTTACGGGATGTTACCGCGTAGCGGACTTAAACCCAACTGGAGGGTGGTACGGGCTTGTTTGAAAAACTCAGGCGGGGTATTATCAGGATTGAGTGTCATTTAGAAAACCGGTGAATTTGGGAGAGTTTGTTGTTTCTTAAAAGTCTGGACATATTTGGATTTAAGTCCTTTGCGGACAAGACGCATATAGAGTTTGCGGACGGAATAACCGCGCTGCTGGGGCCAAACGGCTGCGGAAAATCGAATGTAGTTGACGCGATAAAGTGGGTGCTGGGCGAGCAGAAATCGGGCGCGCTGCGGGCGGAAAAGATGGAGGACGTGATTTTCAACGGCACGGAGGCGCGGAAGGCGCTCGGCGTGGCGGAAGTTACACTGACACTCGCCAACGACAACGGCATCCTGCCCATAGATATGCCGGAAGTGCAGATAAAGCGCCGCCTGTACCGGTCGGGCGAGAGCGAATATTCAATTAACTCGCAGGAACGGCGCTTGAAAGAGATACGGGAACTTTTTTGGGACACGGGAGTCGGAAAAGTCGCGTATTCCGTGATGGAACAGGGAAAAATCGACCAAGCCCTGTCTTCAAAACCGGAAGAACGGCGCTACCTGTTTGAGGAAGCGGCGGGAATCACAAGCTTTAAGGTAAAAACCCGCGATGCCGAACTAAAAATCGCGAAGTATGATGAAAACATACGGCAAGTCGAGGCCCTACTCAAAGAAGTTAAACGAAATTACGACCTATTGAAGACACAGGCCGAAAAAACAATACGCTTCCGTGCGCTGCGGGACGAAATATTCGGCCTTGAGCGGGATATTCAACTGCTGCGCCTGAAACAATTCCGCGATCAGCGTGATGAGCGCGGCGAAAACATCAAACTAAAGACACAGGAACGGGACGCGCTCCGTCTGGAACTGGACGAGATCAACCGGTCGGTGCACGATTTCCTTGACGAAGTAAACTCGCTTGAACAGGAATTCCTTGAGGGGCAGAAGACGCTTTTCGGACTAGCCAAAGACAAGGAAGCGCTCGCCAACGAGGTAAAACTTGTAGCCGAACAGCAGCATGAGTGCAAGAATCAGATAAATCAGAATGAGAACAAGGAACGCTCCTGCCTGTCGCGCATAGAGGAACTGCGGGATGACGCGGACGAGCAGGACGGCATAGTCCACGATCTGCGTAAAAAAATCGCCGGTATCGAGGAGAACATCGCTTCGTTTGAGGAAAACATCAAGATTTCGTCATCGAGGATAGGTGAAAACGAGGAAAGCATACGGACGGACGAAGCGGCGATAAAACGCTTTGAGGAAAAACGCGCTGAATGTGAGAGGGAACTGGAAACCATCACCGATGACATTGTGGCCGCCCTTGACTCAGGGCTTAAAGAGGCCGGATATTCGGCGGCGGAGCGTAACAAGACTCAAGGAGAACTGGAAAACACGCTCCGGCGGCTGGACGCGCTGCTCAAAGGCAGGGAGGCGCTGCTCGGCGACATAGCCGCCGCCGCGGGGCGCGGGACATCGGGCGGAGACGAGATAAAGCGGGCGGCGGAAAGCCTTGCCGCGGCGCTCGGCAAGGCTGCGGAAGAAGCGGCCCTTGCTTCCGCGCTATTTGCCGCCTACTGTAAGAGCGCCCCCACGTTCATCGACGAGTTCCTTGCGCCGGAAGGCATCATAACCCGGAAACGGGCGCTGGACAGCGAGATTCGCGCCTGCAAGGACGGCGCGCTGGCAAAACGGGAGCATATTTCCAGCCTGCGTCAGGACAACGAGGGCTTGGGCGAAAAGATAGCGGAGTACCGCCAAACCCTGCACGGCCTTCAGGTGAGCAAGACGCAGATGCAGGCGCAGTCCGAGGCCGCCGATTCCCGCGCCCGCCTGATACGCCGCCAGCTCGGCGAGCAGGAAGCCCTGTTGAAAAGCATTCAGGATGAACTTTTTCTGGCGCGGAAGCGGAGAGACGACCTTGAAGAACGCATTTCTTCGGCGGAAAGCGACATCGTTGACATAGAAAAACGCGGTACGGAGCTGGGGGCGGCTCTTGAAAAGCTGCAAAAAGACATAGAACGGCGCAACAAGGATGTTTCCGGCAAAAAAGATATGGTAAACAAGCGGACGGAGGCGGTAAACAGGCTGAATCAACAGCTTGAACGGCTTCAGGTTGAGCTTGCCACCTCAGAACACGACATCGAAAACATTCAAGAAAACTTCCGCGAGACTCATTCCAGAGATTTGATGGAATTTGAGGAGAGGATTTACACGATAAGCGATTCGCCCGCCGATCTGAGGGAGCGCCTTGCCGCGTCAAAGGGGGACTCGCGGGAACTCGGCAGCATAAACTACGGAGCGCCGGAAGAATTCGAGGAGACGAAGGAACGCTACGACTTCCTCGCTAACCAGATGGACGATCTGCAAAAGGCGCGCGTCGATCTGGAAAACATCGCGGCGGAGACCCGCGCCATCGCGTCCGAGCGTTTCATGGCAAACTACAACAAGATAAAGACGAATTTTCACAATATGTTCCGGCGGCTGTTCGGCGGCGGGCAGGCGCAGCTCAGACTGAGCGACCCGAACCACGTGCTGGAATCGGGCATAGAAATCTTCGCGCAGCCGCCCGGCAAGAAACTGGAAAACATCACGCTGCTTTCGGGCGGTGAAAAGTCGATGACGGCGGTGGCGCTGCTGTTCGCCACATACATGGTCAAGCCTTCGCCGTTCTGTTTTCTTGACGAGATTGACGCCGCCCTTGACGAGGATAACGTGAGCCGCTTTGTGCAGTTACTCCGTGAATTCGGCAGCAAGAGCCAGTTCATCATCATCACGCATAACAAAAAGACCGTGATCGGGGCGGCCACGCTGCTGGGCGTTACAATGGAAGAGAAGGGTGTAACCAAAACTATAGCGATACGCCTGCAAACAGCCGGCGCCGGGATGGAAGGCGGTGCGGAAATCACGCCGGAAGCGCCCGTTACGGCGCCATCCCCGGACGGCATGGGGGACGAGGAAGTTCCGCCTGAGGCAGGGCGCGAGCTCCCGCCCGGCATAGACGATCCCGCCGCGGTAAGCGAGGCGGAACTGCATCCGCTACGCGCCGCGGTACGCGATTAAGCGGCGGACATCACACCCCCGCCCGCCAGCGCCCACCAGTGGGTTTATATACACGGGTATGTCAGTTGTTGTCCTTGCAATTTCCCAGGTCTTATCATTCCTCATTCTTCATTATGAAGGGGGGCGCTGTTTTCCATGCCGTTACCGGCACATAGGGGCTTTCCCGGCGCGCCCCCCTACTTCCAGCCCCGCTGCGCGGGTCTTCCAGTACCCCCCCAATCAGGGGCATCATCGCCGCGCCTCTCATAATTCGTGTTAATTCGTGTAATTCGCGGACTTTTAAACCGCAAGACTGTTAGATAAGCAGCCGGCTTGTAGAAGAAATCTAATTATGTCTGGATACTAGCGCCGTTAAAGATTCCTGATCTCTGACATCGCTTGCAGCAGTAAGGTATTTTCATCGTGAGTCAGAACCGCGCTCCTGTAGTAACTGTCATCCAGGCCGCGGTAGTTGCCGCAGCATCGTATCAAGATATTCCGCCGCAGCAGGGAATCAAA
>JAITAE010000100.1 GCA_031284295.1 Spirochaetaceae bacterium | reverse complement strand
TTAATGCTCCTTGATGGATTTTTTTCTGAAAACAAACAGTTTTGAAAGAATAAAATTTATTACCATGCCGGCGGCGATTCCGCAGGCCTGCGCGATTACTTTAAAGGACGGCGCAAAATTTGATAGAACGGCTTTCATTACCACAATGTTTACTGTAAGTCCCAAAAGGGATGCGCCTGTAAATTCCAGCCATTTTTTGAATGACAAGGCTTCCCGCGCGGTGTTTTGTCTGAACGACCACCGGTGGTTTATGACATAGTTCTGGCTTGCCGCGATCAAAAAACAGAAGATGCTCACCGGTATTTCGTGCAGATTAAATATATCGGCGCATAAAAAGAATATCAGCAGGTTGGTCACCGTTCCCAATGCGCCGGTTACGACAAACTTTATAAACTGGTCGATGCCGCTGTCGGCGCCGATAATTTTTTTTATCTTCCACATATTGAGCAGGGCTTCCACGAATATTTTTTTTGACATTTTTGATTTGCCCATTTTCCTGTCAACAAAGATTATCGGTATTTCTTTTATGCGGCAGCCCGCGGAGTATGCGCGGAATTTCATCTCTACCTGAAACGAATAGCCTTTGGAAATAATGCCGGACAGGTTGATTCTTTCGAGCGCGGCTTTTGTCCACATATTGAATCCGCCGGTTAAATCTTTTATATCACAGCCTAAAACAAGGCGGGCGTACAGGGAGCCGCCCTTCGAGATGAAAGTTCTCAGAGCGGACCAGCCTTCAACACAGCCGCCTGAGACATTGCGCGAGCCTATCACAACATCGTGCGTTTCTATCTCTTTTAACATTGCGGGAATATACGACGGGTTGTGCGAAAAGTCGGCGTCCATCTCAAGGAATACGTCATATCCTAAGCTCAGACCCCAGTCAAACGCGGCAAGGTAGGCCGTACCCAGTCCCAGTTTTCCGGGGCGTTTAAGCAGATGCAGGCGACCGGGATACTGCGGGACAAGTTTTTCTACGATGTCCGCGGTGCCGTCCGGCGAATTGTCGTCAATTACAATGACCGCCGCCTCGCCGGCCCTGTTGACGTTCCCGTCAACAGGGCCGGCGGTCTGAAGACTGTCGAATACGGCTTTTATAAATCTTTCTATATTTTCAGCTTCGTTGTATGTCGGTATTGCTATGAGTAATTTCATTATTCACCGTTGTATGCGCGCCGAACCGCCTTTGGCAAACGCTTCAACCTGGTCAATGCCGGCCATCGTTGTATCGCCGGGTGTTGTGGTAAGCAGAGCGCCGTGCGCCCAGCCGAGCCGGAGGCTTTCTTCCGGACTCCTGCCGGATAAAAGCCCGTAAAACAGGCCGCCCGCAAAACCGTCCCCGCCGCCGACACGGTCGTAAACGTCAAGCTCGCATACGGGAGAAATGTAGGTCTTGCCGTCCAGCCACAGCACGGCGCCCCACGAATGGCGGTTTGTCGAATGAACTTCACGCAGCGTCGTAGCCACCGCCTTTATGTTCGGAAAATCTTTTACAACAATGTCTATCATGCCGAAAAATGTTGACGGATCAAGCTTTCCCTTTGAGACAACATCGGGGCCAGGCAGTCCGAGCCCTTTCTGCAAATCTTCCTCGTTTCCGACCAGCACATCCACATACCTGGTTATCTCGCGCAGGGTCTTGGCCGCTTTTTCCTCCGCGGCAGCCGCCGGAAGTCCGGCCTCCGCTGCCGCAACGGCCCATAGTTTGGCCCGGTAATTCAGGTCAAACGAAACAATGGCGCCCGCTTCCTTTGCCGCCTTTGCACCTTCAATTATAAGCCGGGCCGTACTGTCGGAAAGCGCCGCAAAGATGCCCCCGGAATGAAACCAGCGTACACGGGGGCCGCCGTTTACCCCGATTATCGTATTCCAGTCGAAGCAGCCGGGGCCAAGCCGCGCCGCCGCCTCGTTTGAACGGTTGTAGAACACAAGCGGCGCCCGGACGCCGCGTCCCTCGTCACTCCAAACAATTGCCATGTTGGGCCCGCGCACGCCGTCCGATTCAAAATGCCGGTAGTAGGGTTTTACACCCATCCAGCGCACGGAATGATCGACACGCTTACCGATAGGGTTGTTCACCATAGCGCTGGCCACCGCCGTATCCAGTCCGAAGCAGTTTGACAGATTCGCCGCCACGTTGAATTCACCACCGGATACGACAAGTTTGTAGTCGCTTGCCTCGGCAAAGGGTATAACACCCGGGTTGAGCCTGGTAACCAACGCCCCCAGCGCCAAAAAATCGTGACCGTCCGCCTGTTTTTGCGGAATCAATAAATTTGCCATAATCCTCTCCTAAACATTATATGTTGACGAACTCGTCGAGCCGCCGTGTCCCGTCCAGTTTGTATGAAAAAATTCGCCGCGCTTTCTGTCGGTACGTTCGTAAGTGTGCGCCCCAAAATAATCCCGTTGGGCCTGCAGCAGATTCGCGGGCAGGCGCTCGCTTCTGTAGGCGTCAAAGTAGGAAAGAGCGCTTGTCAGGGCCGGCGCGGGTATGCCGTTCATGGCCGCCGCCGCCGCGATACGCCGCAGCGCCCCTGCGGCGTCATTGATTATCGATGCAAAGAACGGGTCAAGCAAAAGGTTCTCCAGATTGGCGTTCTTTTCGTAAGCCTCTTTTATTTTGCCCAGAAACACGGACCTTATGATGCAGCCGCCCCGCCACATCAGCGCTATCCCTCCATAGTTCAGCTTCCAGCCGTGTTCTTTGGCCGCCTCGCGCATCAGCAGAAAACCTTGCGCGTAAGAGATAAGTTTTGCCGCGTACAGGGCTTTTTCCAGATCCTCAATGAAAGCCTTCCTGTCCGCCGGAGGGCTCACCTTTGGCGCGCGGAACACTTTTGATGCCTTTACCCGCTCGTCCTTTACCGCCGAAAGACAGCGGCTAAAAACCGCCTCCGCAATCAGCGTGAGCGGCACGCCTGAGTCGAGCGCCGCTATGCCCGTCCATTTTCCGGTACCCTTCTGCCCGGCCGTGTCAAGAATCTTTTCCACCAAAGGCTGCCCGTCCTCATCGTTAAAGCCTAGAATATCCTGAGTAATTTCTATGAGGTAGGAACAAAGCCTGCCTCTGTTCCATTCAGCGAACACATCGCGCATTTCAGGGTACGAAAGCCCGCTTAAGTCCTTCAACATTTGGTAAACTTCGCAAATAAGCTGCATATCGCCGTACTCAATGCCGTTATGCACCATTTTGACAAAATGCCCCGCTCCGTTTTCCCCGACCCAGTCGCAGCAGGGCTTCCCATCAGTCTGCGCCGCGATCTTTTGCAGGATCGGCTTAACAATAGGCCACGCGGCGGCGGAACCGCCCGGCATTATGCTGGGGCCGTGCAACGCGCCCTCTTCTCCGCCCGAAACACCCGTGCCGACATACAAAAAGCCCTTCGATTCGGCAAGCGCGCAACGCCGCGCGGTATCCTGGTAGTTGGAGTTGCCGCCGTCTATAATCACATCACCGCTCTCCAGCACGTCAAAAAGCCGCGCTATCGTATCGTCAACCGCTTTGCCCGCCTTCACCATGATGAACACCTTGCGCGGCCTTTTCAAAGCGGCGGCAAACGAAGCAATATCCTTGTAGCCGGAAATACGCTTCCCCGCGCCCCTGCCGCCGGTAAACTCATCGACACGCGCCGCGGTGCGGTTGTACACAGCCACCGTAAACCCCTTGCTTTCCATGTTCAACACAAGGTTTTCGCCCATCACCGCAAGTCCTATCAGTCCAATATCAGCATCAGCCATAATTCCTCCATTCCTCCATCCATTCATACATTCATGTTTTCAAAAAATCTCTATTAAAATAACATGATGTGAGACAGTCCGCGCCCATACTTTATTCGGGTCTAATACCCCGCCCTAGGGCAACGCTGATTATTAAAAAGGGGGGCGCTATTTCCATGCCGTCACCGGCACACAAGGGCTTTCCTGTCGCGCCCCCCTACTTCCAGCCCCGCTGCGCGGGTCTTCCAGTACCCCCCAATCCGGCAGCCCTATTTAATCAGCGCTTCCCTAGGGAGGTTCATTTACCTTATACCGGCATCGTAGCTCACATCAAATATTTCCCGCATAGGTAGTTAATGGTATCTTTTGGCCGGTATTTTGCCAAGTCCTGACAAATTTGGTATGGCGGTTTTACATTTCCCATCGAAGGCGCGTTTTTAGCGGCATACGCCGGTCCGCAAACTTCGTCTGTAGTATGTTGACGAAACTTTTTTTCGTAGTGGGGGCCTAATACCTCGCCCTAGGGCGGGGAGAATTAGTAACGTCAACAAAAAATGGTAGTAGGCGGATTTGCTATGCAAATCTTCACAGTTAAAAAATTTCCTTACCCGATCGAACCTCGTAAACAATGCAACGCTTACAAAGATACCCCGCCGCTCTGCGGCGGGGAGGTTCATTAGGCGAAACTCAAAAAGCGAATCCTACCTGTCGTCAGCTGCCAGCAAAACCTTTGCCTCCCAAAAAGAAAACAGCGAATGAACAGAATCAAAACAATTCCGGTGTTTCATAAGGCAATTATGCGTCTTATTTTACTTATGGAGAAAAACTATAAAATGATAGACTGGAAGAAAATTTGAAAAAAGTTATAAAACCTACAAGCGCAACAAACTCTTAGTATCCAGGCATCATTCAAACTGTGGATTCAGTTTTGGAATTTGGCCCGCTCGCCGCTACGCGGCGACCGAGCTATCCGCTATAATAACGCCGCATGGCGCTACCGGGTACTACGGCGCACTAGGGCAAGGATAACGGCGTTTTCCCTTTTTATCCAGCCGGATTTTTCCGGGCCGCCGGTTTCCGCACTTTCGACATAAAACCATGAACCTGATTTTGAACGAATATCAACAGCCTCACCTTCCATAAAAAAATAAACAGCCTTGGCATTCTCTTCAGGAATGGGGTAGGCCGCGCAGTATTTTAATACGGCC
>JAITAE010000314.1 GCA_031284295.1 Spirochaetaceae bacterium | reverse complement strand
CTGACCTGCTGTTACTATTCTTACGAACGGCTTGTTCCAAATTATCTTGATGTAACCATTGATGAAATAATAAATCTTCGCAATAACGCGGATTTCTGTAAAAAATGCATAAAATATTCACTGCACAGATTTTGGGATCCTTCCAGCAATGCAAAGTACCTGACCCCCTTGCTGTCGAAATTAAGCGAAGGAAACGCGGTGATTTAATAGGCGCTACACTGTCAACAATGTAAGAATTCCTGCCCACGGATTATACTGATTGTGCGTATACGCGGCACAGATTATGCAGATTATGGGTGGAAATATGCAGTTCTCTCAAAAAGCTGGATTCGGAATAGGGATGATTCCCGTTAATATATAATGCTAATGAAGGCGGGGAACTGGAAACATTTTGAGCAGTCGTATAACGCACAGGCGGCGGTAGACACGAAGATGATGATGGTAATGGGGAATATGTAACAAATCATGCGAATGACAAACAGGAACTGGGAAGGATAGCGGGGAGCGCTGACGGGAAAGTACACAAGCAGCTTGTTGCACTTGTAGGTTTTATAACTTTTTTCGTTGAAGTTATGTCCGGTTATAACGGTATTATGGCATACCAAGAAAATGTTTGGCCGTTTGGCTCAACGCTTGAGCTTGGGAGTTTGCGCCACAAAACAGCGTGTCGCAAGCGCGCTTGCTTACCGCAAACTCCAGCCGGTGTTGACTGGAGCGACGGACCATAGTTAGTGTACTCTGCCGTGAGCAGTATGTGCAATGGAGAAACCTCACCGGACGTTCTCCTACGGTCCCAGGACTTCTACTACAGCCCCTAACAGAGGGGCGGCTGGCGGGGGCGGTGAATAATGAAGGCCGCCGCCAGGCGGCTGGAAGTCGTCCTTGGGAGGGAACTGAGCGGCGGTAATGAAGAATGAGAAATGTTAATCCGTGTAATCCGCGTAATCCGTGGATGATTTAGAAAACTCTTTTGAAGAATAAATCATTGAAGACCTAGTAAATTGCAAGGGCAATACCTGACATACCTGCGTATGTTAAAGCCTCTGGGGTATGCTACCGCGTAGCGGACTTTAAACCCGCTGGCGGGCTGGCGGGGCGGCGGATTGGGGGGTAGCGTAAGACCCGCGCAGCGGGGCTGGAGCGAGGGGCGCTAAAAACTTATCCAAAACAGCGGCCTGATCCCGCGCCACAGCCTGCGGCATCTTCGACTGTACGCGCTCAATGTTTCGCGCGCCGTTATCGGGCTGGGGGCGCGGCGATGGGGCGGCTATGTGCCGGTAACGGCATGGAAAACAGCGCCCCCTTTTTAATAATCAGCGTTGCCCTAGATAATTAGTGTAATCTGTGGATAATACATCTTAAGTTAACGTCTATGCGGTCAGATGCGATTTCCCGCCTTTCGGCTGCGAAATCGCGGTTTTTAAGCGGGATTTGTTCGGAAACTAAGGTTTCTGTCAAACAAACCCATTATCAGAGGGGGTGTGAATGAAAAAAAGGTATCGTCAAAAAGGCAGGGATTCAGGACTTTTTACGGCAGAGGCGGCAGGCAAAACGGGCGCCTTTGCCCCGGAGCTTTTTGTTGAGGCCCGATTTTCGGTATTTTATAATTATTATACAAAATTTGGGATTTTGCCCGCAGTTAACACGATGGAGATAGTCCAGACAAATGGATTTACCGGCGGAGCTCCCGCAGGGTATTAAACCAGACTTTGCAAATAACATTTAGGACATAAACGTATGATATGCATTAAAGGCTTATGCAAAACTTTCGGCAGCCTGAGCGTTCTGAAAAATATTGATCTCACTGTGGGTGAAGGTGAAAAACTCACGATAATAGGACCTTCGGGTTCGGGGAAAAGTACGCTTATCCGCTGCATCAACGGGCTTGAGGAACCAACGGAAGGCATCGTGATGATTAACGGGGAACAGCTCACCCATAGCAACCGTACCCACATCGTGCGGAAGTACTGCGCAATGGTGTTTCAGCAATTCAACCTGTACCCGCACATGACGGTTCTGCAAAATATAACGCTTGCCCCAGTCAAGCTGCAGAAAAAAGAAAAGAAGGAAGCCGAAGGGATAGCGTACGAGTACCTTGACATGGTGGGGCTGAGGGACAAGGCGCTGGTTTACCCCGCTACGCTTTCCGGCGGGCAGCAGCAGCGCATAGCGATTGCGCGAGCCCTTGCCACGCGGCAGAAAATTCTGCTTTTCGATGAGCCGACATCGGCGCTCGACCCGGAAATGGTACAGGAGGTCCTGGATGTCATGATTCGGCTGTCGCAGCAGGATTCGATAACGATGGTGGTCGTAACGCACGAGATGGGATTCGCGCGGCAAGTTGCGGACCGCGTAATTTTTCTTGACAACGGCGTGATCATAGAAGAAGGTCCGCCGGAAGAATTTTTTGAACATCCAAAAAATGAAAGGACGATAACTTTTTTAAGCAAGATTTTGCGTTAAACCCGCGTGTTACGCGGGTAAATTCTTGCAACTAAATTTCAAGGAGAGAGAAATGAAATTAAAAAAGTTGTTTTTGTTTGTAAGCGCCGCGCTGCTGATTGTCACGGCGAGCGCTTGCAAAAAGCAGGAGGACGCGTCGGGTACGGCAGCGATCAAAAGGGCGGGAGTGTTGAAGGTTGGCGTAAAGGCGGATGTGCCGGGCTTTGGCCTTTTTAACACATCGACGAATCAGTACGAGGGTCTTGAAATTGAGATTGCCAAACTGCTGGCCAAAGAGATTCTGGTGGACTCAGGCAAGGTTAGGTTTGAGCCGGTAACGGCCAAAACCCGCGGCCCGCTGTTGGATAACGGGGAGCTTGACATGATAATCGCGACATTCACGATAACCGATGAACGAAAGCTCACGTACAATTTTTCAACGCCATACTACACGGACGCCGTTGGTATGCTCGTAAAAAAATCGTCTGGAATAAGCCGTCTTGCCGATCTTAACGGCAAAATGATAGGCGTCGCGCAGTCCGCTACAAGCAAGGAAGCGATAGACGCCGCCGCGAAAGCCATCGGCGTAACGCTCCAGTTCGCAGAATTCTCAACGTACCCGGAGATAAAAGCGGCGCTCGATTCCGGGCGTGTAGACGTGTTTTCCGTTGACAAGTCCATACTGAACGGCTACCTTGACAGCGAGTCGGTGATACTTCCCGACGAATTTTCACCACAGCCTTACGGCGTAACGACAAAGCTTTCAAACAAAGCTCTGGCGGACTATGTTGACGGCCTCATCCAAGAATGGCTGGGCGACGGTACGATACCGGCGCTGATAGAGCAGTTCAACCTGTAAAAGACCGCTCCTCCCGCCGCCCTCCGCGGCGGGGGAGCGGACAAGGAAGACGACATGGGCGGTCCCTTTGCGTTTGCACGCTGGTTACGGTTATTCTCTGACATTGATGTTTTCATTCAAGGTTTCGGGACGACTCTGCTCGTAGCGCTGACCGCCCTTTCCATGGCCCTGATTGCCGGAATCGTCTTTGGAATGTTTTCGATGTCGGACCTGGGCTTATTGAAAACCATTGCAAGAATCTATGTAGAATTCTTTCAAAACACACCGCTCGTGATACAGATATTTTTTTTCTACAACGCGCTGCCCTACGCCGGAATCAAGATGAGCGTGATCAGCATAGGCATAATCGGCGTAGGCCTGTACCACGGGGCCTATGTCGCGGAGGTTGTGCGGGCAGGCGTACTTTCGATTCCCAAAGGCCAGAAAGACGCGGCCGCTTCGCAGGGATTTTCGTACACTCAAGCCATGGGCTACATCATCCTGCCGCAGGCGACAAAGGTGATACTGCCGCCGCTTGTAAATCAGGCGGTAAACCTGATAAAAAACACATCCGTCCTGGCCCTGATCGCGGGCGGCGACCTGATGTACCGCTCCGATTCGTGGGCGTCAAACGGGAGCCTGAGCTACGGCCCGGCATACGTGGTAACCGGCGCATTGTACTTCATCCTGTGCTTCCCGCTGGCGCGCTGGGCGCGTCAGTTTGAGGAACGGCTGAAAATGAGGGAGCACATGACGGTTCCGGAAGAGGCCGCCGAAGAGGGGGCAGGGGAATGAACGTCAGAATTCTTGCGGATATTTTTAGTCTGGACAATACCGGTTTTTTGCTGGCAGGTCTACGCAACACGCTGCTCATTTCTCTTGTTACCGTCGCGTTAAGCGTCATATTGGGCTCGATACTCGCGATTTGCCGGAACTATGGAAACCGCGCCGCGCGCGCGGTTTCCGCGGCCTACATCGAGATTTTCCGCAACACGCCGCTCTTGCTATGGATACTTGTATGTATTTTTATGCTGCATTTCGGTACGTCTATGAGCCGGGGCGCGCTGGCCCTAACGCTTTACACATCTTCTGTAATCGCGGAAATAATGCGCGGCGGCCTCAATTCCATCGCAAAAGGCCAGTTCGAGGCGGCCCGTTCCCAGGGCTTTAACTTTTTACAAACCCTGTGGCACATAATCCTGCCTCAATG
>JAITAE010000274.1 GCA_031284295.1 Spirochaetaceae bacterium | reverse complement strand
CCAAAACGTACATTATAGCCACCGATACGACATTTCCACCTTTTGAGTTTCAGGACAGCTCCCGTAACTATGTGGGCGTGGACATCGATCTGCTGGCGGCTATTGCGAAGGAGCAGGGCTTCGCGTACGAACTGAAGCCGCTTGGTTTCAGCGCCGCGGTCGCCGCGCTCGAATCGAACCAGGCTGACGGCGTCATTGCCGGTATGAGTATCACGGAAGAACGGCAGAAGAAATATGATTTTTCCGCGCCGTACTACGATTCCGGCGTGGTTATGGCGCTAAAAGCGGACAACAACGACATAAAGGGTTATGCCGATCTGAAGGGTAAGCGCGTTGCCGTCAAGACGGGCACGGAAGGCGCTACGTTTGCCGAGTCCATAAAGGATCAGTACGGGTTCGCGCTTGTCTATTTTGATGAGTCGCCGTTCATGTACGAAGATGTAAAAACCGGTAATTCGGCGGCCTGTTTTGAAGATTACCCGGTAATGGGCTACGGCATTTTGCGGGGTAACGGGCTAAAGATGGTAACCGGTATGGAAAAAGGCTCTTCGTATGGTTTTGCCGTGCTTAAAGGCAAGAATGACGGGTTGCTCGCGGCCTTTAACGCGGGCCTCTCGAATGTGAAGGCAAACGGAACTTACCAGAATATCCTCGACAAGTACATAGTCACAAAATAGGCTGTCTGCCGGATGGATTTTTTCCTCGTACTAAGGGAAGTGTATCCCCTGCTCCTGCGGGGGATGCTTATCACTGTAGAAACAACGATTTTATCGCTGCTGATAGCGTTATTTCTGGGCTTAATCACCTGCCTGGCCGGGATGTCCCGGTTTTTGGCGTTGCGGATAGTCGCGAAGGTATACATCGGGATAATCCGCGGGACGCCGCTGTTGGTGCAGACTTTTTTTATATACTTCGGGCTTCCCCAGCTTATCCAGTCATTAGGCCTCGATTTCAGGCTTTCGCCGTTTGCCGCCGGTATCATAACGTTGAGCCTGAACGCGGGCGCGTACATAGCCGAAATATTCCGGGGCGGCGTGCTCGCGATTGACAGCGGTCAGATGGAGGCGGCGCGGAGTCTGGGACTTTCACGCAGCCGCGCCATGTTTCTTGTTGTTCTGCCCCAAGCCTTGCGAGTGTCCATACCGTCCCTTGTGAATCAGTTTATTATCAGCCTGAAGGATACTTCGATAATCTCGGTGATAAGCCTTGCCGACATCTGTTATGAGGCAAAAATATACATAGGCCGGACAATGCAGTCGTTCGCAACCTGGACCATAGTGGGCCTGGTGTATCTGGTTATAATCCTGCTGCTATCGCAGGTATCTCTTTACGTTGAAAAGACATTAAGTTATGGCGATAAAAGTCCGCGTTGAAAATCTTTACAAGACCTTCGATACCTTCGAGGCTCTGAATGGAATCAGTATGCAGGCTGATGAGGGCGATGTTGTCGTCGTGATAGGCCCTTCGGGATCGGGCAAATCGACGTTGCTTCGCTGTTTAAACCTGCTGGAAAAGCCTACGTCCGGTAAAATATTTATTGACGGTGTCGAACTGACCTCTCCAAAAGTCAATATTAACCGTGAGCGGCGCAAAATAGGCATGGTTTTTCAACAGTTCAACCTGTTTCCGCATATTAACGTAAAAAAGAACATCATGCTTGCCCCCGTCGATCATAAAATTATGACGAAAAGTCAGGCTGAAGCGCGTACGATGGAACTGTTAACACGGGTGGGCCTGCTTGACAAGGCCGCATCGTACCCGCGCCAGCTTTCCGGTGGTCAGCAGCAGCGTGTAGCGATAGCCCGTGCGCTTGCGATGAACCCCAGCCTGATACTGTTTGACGAACCGACGAGCGCCCTTGACCCTGAAATGATCGGCGAGGTGCTGCGTGTGATCCGCGACCTTGCGCAAAGCGGCCTGACGATGATCATCGTTACACATGAGATGAACTTTGCCCGCGACGTGGCAAACCGAATCATCGTGATAGAAAACGGCTTGATACTTGAAGAAGGTTCCCCGGACGAAATTTTCTTTCACCCGAAAGAAGAACGCACCAGGCAATTCTTGAAACTGGTGCTGTAAAATTATACCGGTAACATTGCTTATGCGATTATCCTCTTAAAGTATGAAGCTTCTTGAGTATACGGCCCGCTGTCGTAGCGCTAAGCGCTGCTTGGGGAGTTGCAAAGTAAAAAATCGCCTTGCGGGCGATTTTCAGGTTTTTTCGCTGTGGGGTCTGCGCACAGACCTCACAGTTGATAAACGTTCTTAATCAGATCGAGCCTCCCGGAGGAGGCTTTTGCGCAAAGCGCAACAAACTCTTAGTACTTTTGTTCTTCAATGTCTTTGCCGGATACATCAACGCTGTCGAAGCTAGACATATTTAAGGCACAGGCGAGGGCAAGCTGTACGATGAAACCGCCTACCACCGCGCCCGTACCCTCACCGAGATGCATTTCCAGGCTTACGATGGGGCTAAGCCCCATCGCGGACAGCACGATTCTGTGGCCGGCTACCTTTGAAAGATGTCCGGCAAACAGGTAATTCGTGATTTTGGGGTTGATCATGTACGCCATATAGGCCGCGGAACTCACCGGGAAACCGTCTATCACGCAGGCAATGCCGCGGCCTTCGAGCCCCAGTATGAAACCCGTCATCATGGCAATATCTGGAGCGCCGACTTCCTGTAGAATCGAGTAAGCGTTTTTTACCGGACGCCTGTTTACAACGCCTTCTTTGATCACGCGCTTTTTGTGCGCAAGCTGCTTCTCGTCTATGCCCGTACCCCGGTCTATGATGGCGTCCGCGTCCATGCCCGCCGCTATCAGCATGGCGGCTGCCGTGCTCGTGTTGCCTATGCCAAGGTCGCCGACGGCTACCATGTTATAACCCTGCCTTACGGCATCCTCCGCCAGTTCCCGGCCCTTGCCGATGGCGGCTTCGGTTTCTTCTTCGGTCATCGCCCTTTCTTTGTAAAAATTCCTGCTGCCTCGTGAAATTTTTGCCCGAATCAGGCGGTTTTTCGCGTTTAATGCACTGTCCGGTGGAAAATCCCAGTCAATTCCACTGTCTACGACAATTACATCCCAGCCTGTCGCGTCCGAGAGCGCGTTGATGCCCGCACCCCCCGACAGCATATTCATAGCCATTTGAAAACTGACTTCTTTTGGATACAGTGAAACGCCTTCATCCGATATGCCATGGTCGCCGCCAAAGACGTAAACGCCTTTTTTTTCGATTTTTGGCGGCACTTTTCCCTGAATCGACGCCATTTTGATACAGTACTCCTCAAGTTTTCCCAGGCTTCCCCTCGGTTTGGTAAGGTTGTCAAGGTGCGACTGCATCGCTTCAACTAACTTTTTTTCGTCCATGATTCACTCCTTATAATGATTTACGTTTATATTATCGCTCACC
>JAITAE010000261.1 GCA_031284295.1 Spirochaetaceae bacterium | reverse complement strand
ATAATGGGGGCGTATTTGTTCCTCCAACTTTTCCCAAGGCACAAGCCGTTCCATTGTATCCAGAAATACTTCCCGCCGGCTTATCCGTTTCCGTTTTCCGTATTCCACGTCCGTAAATGTTTGTTGTGTTTTCATACTTCCTATCCTACTACTTCTTCCCGATTTAATCAGCGTTGCCCTAATGCTTTTTTTAGATTTTAAAGAATAGCATCTACCTGCGGACGTGCGTCAATATCCGTTAAAAGCCCCTTCTCGCGGTAGTAGCCGATGAGCGGGGCGGTTTGCTCGCGGTATATATCGAGCCGTTTCTTTACCGCCTCCGCCCTGTCGTCCTCCCGCGTATATATCTCGCCGCCGCATTTGCCGCAAACTCCGGCTTTTTCAGGCGGATTAAACGTTTTATGCCAGTTAAATCCGCATTTACGGCATACGAGCCGCCCTGAAAGCCGCTCAATCACAACGCTGTCGGGAACATCGAAATTTATCACTCTGTCGATGTTTGAAAACCCAGCCAGAGCCTCTGCCTGCGCGATGGTTCGCGGAAAACCATCAAGGATGAAGGAATCCTTTACATCGCCCTGTCCAAGCCGTTCACGCGTAAGCTCGATTGTTGTACCGTCATCAACTAGTTTACCCGCGTCAATGATAGCTTTTACTTTAACTCCAAGCGGACTTCCCGCCGCTATCGCTTCGCGGAAAATGTTACCGGTACTGATATGCGGCGCTTTCAAAAGTACAGTCGCCTTAACAGCCAGCGTTCCCTTGCCCGCGCCCGGCGGCCCTAAAAAAACAAGTTTCATCACTGAATCTCCTTTGCTGTATTTACATTATGCTAAAATAAACAAAAGGTATAGGAGCCGCGTCCGCAGCTTGATGCCGCGCATTTTGCACGGCAGCATTTTGCACGGCATTCACTGCGGCTTGTGATGGAGCCGGTGATGTATAAAGATGGGGAGGGGGGCGCATTTCCAGACTGCCTGCGGCATACAGCCGCTTACCTGTCGCGCCCCCCTGCGCCCGCACACGGTTGCGGGCTACCCCCCAGTCCGGTGCAAACTCTTAAAATAACCGCGCAGCCGGTCATTAGGGCAACGCTGATTAACTTGAGGCCTCGCCAACGAGGTTGGCGCGCCAACTTCGTTGGCGCATCAGCGTTGCCCAAAGGAGCCAAGCTCATTTCATTACGCAAATGTGTCAACTTCGTTGACATTCGCATTAAAGTAGCACCGATTGCGTCAACTTTTCGTACTCAAATCCTCATAATTTTTGTAATCAGCGTATTTATGGCCTTGTGCCGCGGCAAATTGACGGTTAATGTTTTTTCTCGTAAAATATAGGTATGAGTGTCCATAGAACAGGCCAAAACAGTGCGAATAATGCTTCTAAAAAACGAAAAACGCCGTTAGGTATACTTTTTTGGATGGTTTTTTTCATCGTCATACTGTTGCTGTTCATAATAAAGCTGCCGGATATACGAAAAACGCTGCAATCCACCCATATAGTTGAACGTCTGACAAATAGGCCGGTAGCTGCCGGTGATGATGGACAGTCGCTGCGGGAGGAGGAGACGGAACAAAATCCGCCTGTCAACATAATTACCATCGAACAACCTGACCGTCCGTCCTTTCCACAGGAAATACCGAATGGAAATACTGTTGAGACGGAGGAGCTTGAAAATCAGTCTGACGGCGGTACTGACGCGGCGGCAGGGCAAGAAAACCGGACTCAGATTGCCGTCGGAAAAGCTCAAACTGAAGAAAAGCCGCCCGAAACACGGGAGCGCGTGATTTATTTTGTAAAAATTGACAATTCAGGCATGGTATTTACATCACCGGTTAAACGGCGAGTCTTTGTTTCAGATTCCCCGCTGCTTGATGTGTTGAATCTATTGTTGCAGGGAACCACCGACGCTGAACAGGAGCAGGGTTTGACCTCGCTCATACCGGAAGGCGCACGGATACAGAACGCACGGGTTACAGGCAATACCGCGTTCATCAACTTTAACGAAATTTTTATGTTTAACAGCTATGGAGCAGAAGGTTATATAGCGCAGCTACGTCAAATTGTCTGGACCGCAACAGAATTTCCGAACATATACGATGTCCAGATACTGATAGAGGGGCAGCGCGTTGATTTTCTCGGCGAAAGCATACGCATAGGGCGGCCAATCAGCAGGGATTCTCTTTAAGGAACTGTAAGGAAATAACATGACCATTTGGTCATGTTATTGAAACGAGCTTGCTTCTTAGGGCAAGGATGATGCGCCAGCTATGCTGGCGAGGCGCCAGCTATGCTGGCGAGGCGCCAGCTATACTGGCGAGGCGCCAAGTTAATCAGCGTTGCCCTAACGAATATCCAAGATTTCAGCTTTAGATTTCTTGAATATATCGGTTACATCCTCCATGTCGATGCCGGTAATTTTTATTGTGCCGCCAAGTTCATAGAGATAGTCGCCCTCCTGCGTAACGAAAGCCACGATGTTACCGCCTTTTTCGGCTATGGCGTTGCTCAGTTTCGCAAGCTGACCCGGCTTTTCCTGCATAAAAAAGCTGACCCTGATACCCGGATGCCTCGCTCCAAAGGCAGTGATAAAGGCTTGAAACAGGTCTTTCACCGTTACTATGCCCAACAACAGCCTGCCGCGAACAACGGGCAGACAGCTTATATTGTTATCCGCCATCATTCTGGCAGCTTCCTCGATAACTTCATTTTCAACGGTAGTAATAACGCTTTTAGTCATTACCCTGTCAATAGTCAGCTTAGACAGAAGATAGCTGATCTCATACATATCCAGACTGGTCGCAGGCGAGGGGCCGGCTTTTAACATATCTTTTTTTGTGGCTATACCGACCAAATTATTTTCTTTATCAAGTACCGGTAAATGAGATATTTTTTCCCTATCCATCAAGGAACGCGCCTCGCTCATTGTCGCGTCTATGTGGGTATAAACCGGATTTTTTGTCATAACACGGCTGACTATCATTGCGTATTCTCCTATGGCAACGCTGATTAACTTGAGGCCTCGCCAACTTCGTTGGCGCATCAGCGTTGCCCTATGTATTTGCTCATTTCATTACGCAAATACGGCATTAAAGTAGCACCGATTGCGTCAACTACGTTGACGAATGCGCACTCGCATAAATCAGTGCTTCCGTAGACTAAAGTTAATCCGCTCTGCCATAAGCATTATTTTGGTTTGAACGGCGGTAATATTTTGGGGAAAAGATACAGTTTAACGGCAGCCATCACCGGTGGTTTGATAAACGAGAACTTGCGGACTGTCTCAAACCCATTTTTTCGGTAACATTTTCGATGCGGCAATGCGGGATATTGAAAATCAACCGTGAAAAAAAATGTATGGTGAAAAAACCTCCTGTCAGGAGGACGGTCAGTCCCCGATGGTCTGATTTTGGCTAGATTAATTATTAGGCAATGCGGCCTATACTAAAACCATGTTGATAGAGTTATTATAAAAAAATGGCGTTTGTGCAATTTACGGGCGTGTCGCTTGCGTTTGGCGACAGGGACATACTGGTAAACGCGGATATAAAACTCAAAAGCGGTTCGCGGGCGGCGCTTTGCGGGGCTAACGGTTCGGGAAAATCTACGCTGATGAAGGTGATGGCGGGTATAATTCCGTGCGATAGGGGGGAGAGGGCGCTGGAAAAGGGCGCGACTGTCGCCTACCTGCCGCAATCGGGCATTGTTCACGGTGGAAGAACTCTTTGGGACGAGGTAAAAACCGCGTTTTCCCGCTTTGCCGCGATGGTAGAACGCCGCCTTGAGGTGGAAAATCAGCTTGAAAGTGTGAAAACGGACGGCGGGAGGACGCAAAGCCTGCTCAATGAAGCGGAAAACATAAACGAAACGTTAGAAAAATCAGAGTTTTGGCGGATGGACAGACAAATTTCGCTCGTGCTGCGGGGTTTGGGCTTTGAAGAAAGCGATTTCGGCAGCTTGACGGAGGAATTTTCAGGCGGCTGGCAGATGCGTATCGCGCTTGCCAAAGTCCTGCTCGAAAATCCAGATATCCTGCTGCTGGATGAGCCGACAAACTACCTGGATATTGAGGGACGCGCGTGGCTGGAACAGTGGCTGCGGAAATTTGACGGCGCGCTTTTACTCGTGTCGCACGACCGTTACTTCCTTGATGTGAGCGTGAACGAGATTTACGAATTGTTTGGGGGGAGGCTTAAACGGTATCCGGGCGCGTATACGGACTACGAGAAGCGCCGCGCCGCCGAGATAGAAAGTCTTGTCGCCGCGCACAAGCGGCAGCAGGAGGAGATTGCCCGCTCAGAAGATTTAATCCGCCGGTTTCGTTACAAAGCCAGCAAGGCGGCTATGGTGCAGGAGCGCGTCAAGAAACTTGAAAAGATGGAGCGGATAGAAATCCCTGAAAACCTGAAAAGAATCGCGATAAACCTGCCCGCGCCCCCTCATTCAGGCCGGATCGCGCTCAGACTGGAAGGGATAGGCCGGAGTTACGGCGAAAAGCGTGTGCTTTCCGGCCTTGACCTCTGTATTGAATCAGGCGAGCGCCTGCTTGTCGTGGGGGCAAACGGCGCGGGCAAAAGTACGTTGCTGCGCATAATCGCCGGAGCGGACGGCGGCCATGATGGGACCGTGAGTTATGGAGCGGGTATCGTAAGCGCCTATTTTTCGCAGGAGGCAGCCGAAAACTTGAGTGCGGGCGATTCGGGGGGAAAGACCGTGCTGGGCTGTCTGGAAGACGAAGCCGCGTCGGCCATAGTCCCGCGCCTCCGGGATATGCTGGGGGCGTTCCTGTTCCACGGCGACGATGTGTTCAAAAAGATTTCCGTCCTTTCAGGCGGCGAAAAGAGCCGGCTTGCGCTGCTCCGTCTGCTGTTACGCCCCGCAAACCTGTTGATACTTGACGAGCCGACAAACCACCTCGATCTGTACGCCAAGGATGTGCTGCTCGATGCGCTGCTGTCTTATACAGGTACGGTCATCTTTGTCTCGCACGACCGCGCCTTCATGGAAGCTCTGTCCAAAAAGACGCTCGCGCTGCAGGCGGGCCGTGAACACCGCCTTCACTACGGCGGCTACGCGGACTACCTTGAATCGCTGGGGAATCCGGGCGCGGTAGGCGGGTTTGAAGTAAACGCGGCTGAAGCCGGACAAAAACAGCCTGTCCCCGCCGCGCGGGGACAGGCCGCCCGCGAAGAGGCCAAGAAGAGCGCCGCCGCCGCCCGCCGCCTTGAACGCGCCGAGTCCGCCCTGATTGAACGTATAGATGCGCTCGAAGCGGAGAAACGCGAGCTGGAAAACCGGCTTTCCACACGCGAAGTCTATACTTCAGGCGAAAAGTCCCGCGAAGTAAGCGCCGCTCTCGCCTCCGTCAACGCCGCCCTTAACGCCTGCGCCCGCGAGTGGGAAGCGCTTGGCTAGGGACGCACGCCCCCGCCCCCACCAGTGGGTTTAAAGTCCGCGCCGCGCCCGCCAGCGGGTTTAAATACGCGGGTATGTCAGTTATAGACCGTGCTATTTGCTAGGCCTTGTCATTCATCCTTCATTCCTCATTTCATTATGAAGGGGGCGCTATTTCCATGCCGTTACCGGCACATAACCGCCTTCCTGTCGCGCCCCCCAGCCCGATAACAGCGCGCGAAACATTGAGCGCGTTTAGTCAAAAAATGCCGCAGGCTGTGGCGCGGGACCAGGCCGCTGTTTAGAATAAGTTTTTAGCGCCCTGTCTACATCCCGCGCAAGCGCGGTATTCCGCCACCCCCCCAATCCGCCGCCCCCGCCAGTTACTCATCAAAGGGGGATTCTAAATCGTCCACAGATTACGCGGATTACACGGATTAACACTCTTCACTACTCACTATTAACTACTCACTGCTTGTCGGCTTGACGCCCCCAGCCGCATCGCATTACACTGTCAGCATGTATCTAAAGGGTAAGCT
>JAITAE010000259.1 GCA_031284295.1 Spirochaetaceae bacterium | reverse complement strand
GAATTTAACAGCATTTTAACAATTCTTTCATAAAGGCCTAACCGCCGGGATTTAAGTTTTTATCATCTTAATACTTTCAAGGAGAGGTAAATGAAAAAAATAACGGCAACGTTTGTTTTGATCTGTACGGCGCTGGGCGCAGCCTATGCGACCGGAGAAAAAGAGGCTGGAGGAGGCGCTTCCGGCACATCATCCGCGGCGGCGGCTTACACCATCGAGATCGGCGGGTCTACATCCGTAAGCCCGCTGATGGAACTGTTGGCGGCGGCGTACTCAAAGCTGCACAGCAATGTCAGGATCAACATCAACGGAACGGGCTCTTCCGACGGCATCAAGGCGGCAGCCGCCGGTACGAGCGAAGTGGGGATGTCGAGCCGTGAGCTTTCGGCAACGGAGAAGGGGCAGGGGCTTACGGAACTTGTCATCGCGATTGACGGCATAGCGGTGATCGTAAACAGAAACAACCCTGTAAGCAACCTGACGATTGAGCAGATTCGGGGCATCTATACCGGCGTTACAAGCGACTGGAGCGCGGTAACGGACAGCGCCAAAAAAGGCAAAATAGCGGTGGTTTCGCGGGAACCTGGTTCAGGTACGCGGGGCGCTTTCGAGGAGATTATCAAGTTTCAGGACAAACTGCTTGCCGGCGCTACGGAGTTTGACGGCACCGGCGCCGTAAAGGCTGAAATCTCCCGCAACGCGGACGCGATCGGCTACATATCGCTTGGTTCTGTGGACAGCTCCGTAAACACGGTGAACGTGAACGGCGTGGCGGCCACTACAGCCAACGTGGTGAACGGCAGCTACAAGATAGCCCGCCCCTTCATCGTGCTTTACCGGAAGGCAGCTATAAACCCTGAGACCCAGGCATTCCTTACATGGATAATGTCGGAGGAGGCCCAAAAAATTGTTGGCACAAGCTGGATTTCGGTAAAGTAACCTGAACCCGAAATAATACCAAATGTCCGCGATGAACACTACTTTTCACGAATTATGCTGATAATTCGCGTTAATTCGTGTAATTCGCGGACTTCTTCCATGTTTCTGAGCCGCGTTAAAACAATTCTAGCCGCGCGGCGGGTGGGGTAAAAATTGAATATAAGAAAAAAGCTTGACAGTTTCTTTGCGTGCTTGGTTACTGTTACGTCATTTATTTCCGTACTCTCGTTAGGTGCGATACTGCTGTTTGTGTTCGTTCAGGGGGCGGAGCCTTTTTTCTTTGGCACGGCGCGCGGGGTTCGGATCGTATGCGAGCGGGTTGACGGGCTTTGGGTGAACGGCGTTTTTTATTCGGGCGGCGGTACTATAGAACTGCCGGAAGCTGCGCGGGACATATTGATTCGCTTCGAAAGCGGCGGGGAGGAGCGCGGTCTGGATCTGACTGTGGACGGCGGACGGCTCACGCGGAAGGGCGGCGGCGAACTGACTAGTACGGAAGCCTACGTGTACACGGCGGACTTCCCGTCCACGGCGGACTTCCCGTCCGCTACGGACTTCCCGTCCGCTATGCCGGCCCTGAATCAGAAGGTACATATCATCCTGCCGGAACCTCCGTCAAGTTTTTTTCGTTTTATCACGGGGCTCGAATGGCGGCCCGCCTATCAAAAGATTTACGGTATACTTCCGATGATAGCCGGTACGATACTGGCAAGTTTCGGCGCGATTCTGGCCGGCGTACCAATAGGGTTGCTCTGCGCCGTATTTCTGGCGGAATTCCTGCCGGAAAAGGTTGCCGCCCCGCTGCGGGCCTGCATCGAACTGTTGGCCGGGATTCCGTCCGTCGTTTACGGCTTTTTCGGCCTGATGATGCTGTCACCTCTGGTAAAAAACACGTTTCACACCGCGTCTGGGAACTGCCTGTTGACGGCGGTAATCGTTCTTGCCGTGATGATACTGCCGACAGTTATCACGATAGCGGAAACGAGTCTTCGTTCCGTGCCGCGCTCCCAGCGCGAGGCGAGTCTCGCGCTGGGAGCGAGCAGGATGCAGACCGCCTGGCGGGTGGTACTGGTTCACGCCCGTTCCGGTGTGATAGCTGGCGTCATCCTTGGCATATCCCGCGCGGTCGGAGAAACGATGGCGGTGATACTCGTGGCCGGCAATTCGGTACAGATGGTACACGGCCCGCTGGACAGCGTAAGGACGCTGACCGCTACAATCGCGCTGGAGATGGGTTACGCGCAGGGCAGGCACGGCAGCATCCTGTTTTCCATAGGCATAGTGCTGTTTACGCTGATACTGATACTGAACGGCGCAATCCTTGCCGTCAGGCGGAAAGAAGTCCCGTCATGAGTGAGGGGGCGGTCTGTTTACCCTGCCGGTCTGATTATACCAACAGCATGAGCCTCCGCGAAGCAAGCAAGTTTACGGCGGGCAAATTATATCCGGGAAACCAGCTTGACAGGTTTGTAAAACCGTTTCTTTTTCATGCCCTCAAACAGTCTACAAAATATGTTGAAGTATATAAATTGACATATACGAACACCGGCAAATGTTTTAAACATTTTTTCGAGCAGCGGGTTAGATGACCATTTTGTGTTTTTGTTTGTCCAAATATCGACAAAATATTCCTGCTGAATACTTAAAACATCGGGAACATCTCCTATTTTCTTTGAAATAACTGTCAGGTTGCATGGTTTATTGGAGAGACATATATCAACTCTATCTTTGATAATTTTTGGCGGAACGATCTCGTACCATCTTTTCCAGCCGTCCTGTACTAACACCTTTGTATCCGTGAAACCGTTCTGTACGCATAATACCGAAAAAAATATATCTGGCTGAAGCTGATAAAATCCATGCCCAAACATATTATTTGCCGGAGTTTGCAGTACAAGATAACCGCCGATCTCAACCATGTCCATACAATTTTTTAAAGCGGCAGGATAGTTAAATATATGTTCCAGCGTACCGCCGTCCCATACACAGGTGTATTTATTTTTCAGGCTGCCGTCAACCGGCATATTTAAATCACGAATTATTGTAGCGTTTTCGTAATCGCTGTTGTCTATCGAGTCGACTGTCTCCGCACCAAAATACCTGAAAAGCTCTTCACTGTAATGAAAAGGAAGGCGTAACTGTTTCGATACTTTTAACGGACGCCTGTATTCAGCTTCCATTGACAAAATCCTGTCCGCAGAATAATCGGCATCATATTTCTTTAATACATTACGCAGTGTCCGGAACGCCGGCAGGAAGGCATGCCTCCCAACCATCAAAGTACGCTTTAATGGTCACGCCCCCCCCCATGTGGTTGATAGATTTTAAATGTAACATTACATATACGCCGTCTATGCTAATCGCCATATTGTCCTCCAAATTCTAAATTCGAAAACCGGCAAAGGACAAGCCCGCCGTCTTTACAAACACAATGGTGTTTTTTCGACATTTTGTCAACACCACCCGCTGGTTGCAGTACCGCTATGGATGAATTCGTGTTTATCAATTACATCGCTGTTTGATATTTGTATAATGCTATCGTAAATGAACACCCTGTATCTGTATAAAGGCCGTTAAATCCGGTTTTAACTTTTCGGATTTATCCAAAAGTCTTGTACAGCCGTGTCTATTTCATTGCCAAGCGTACCCGCTCCGCCTACCCTACCAAGGATGTTTCACCATCAACGCATCCAGCTTGATCATTCGCAAAGTCTGGTTTAATGCCCTGCAACAAGCTTGTTTGCGCACTTGTCGCACGGAGGTTCATCACCGCTTGTTATCCGCAATTTTTAAATTTGTTCCGGATCACTGTCTGTCCAGATGCTCAGGCGGCGAACCTTTTTCCGGCGGAATTTCACTCACCTGCGTACTGTTGTAGCGGTTCATCTCAATCTGTATTTCTATA
>JAITAE010000253.1 GCA_031284295.1 Spirochaetaceae bacterium | reverse complement strand
CGCCATGACGCACTCGCGCGTATATTTTCCGCTTTTATCCGGCTCGCGTTATTTCTTTGCGTTGTGTGAACCGGCCATCGGGAAGCGCGGATCACATGAGGCGGCCGGATTGGGGGGTGCCGGAAGCCCCGCACGCGGGGCTGAAGACAGGGGGGCGCGGCGGGCGGGCCGCCGTATGCCGCAGGAGGAACGGAAACAGCGCCCCCCCTCATGAATTAATCAGCGCTTCCCAAGGGGTCTGCGCGTAAACGCTTTTGTTATGCGCGGCGCGCCTTTTTTACCATAACAGTTTTAATCCATTTTCTGCATATTGTTTTAACAAATTATCCTTACTTATCAATACCATATCGTATGTTATTGCTTGCCATATTAACATCCTATCAAATGGATCTTTATGGTCTTCTTTTAATGGAAGTTCATGGAATGTAATTGTTTCCGTTTCTTTCATGTCTATGATTGTAAATCCCATTTCCCTTGCATACTTAGGAAAATCTTTTATATCTATTTTGTCAAATGTCAACTTTTTAATACTTGCCTTTAATGTTATTTCCCAAAACGTTACGGTACTTACAAATATTTCATTATTTCTATCCGAAATAATTTCTTTTACATTTCTACTTAACCTAGCCGTCTCCAATGCCGCCCATATAAACGCATGGGTATCTAATAGATATATCACAGCCCAAGAAACTCTTCAGGGGAAATTTTTCCATCGCCTTCTTCTTTGTATGACGCAACGCCATCCAAAACGCCTATTTTTCTGGGTACATTCGCATCCTCTAGAGGGATTATCATTGCAATGGGTTTCTTTGATTTACCATACAGTATTTTCACTTTTTCCCCATTTCTTACCTGAAAAAGTACATCCGACAAATGGGTTTTTATTTCTGCAACTGTTAATGCTTTCATGCTATTTATCTTAATATCTTCTTTTATTTTTGACAACATATCCATTAACTATTTTCTGGGCGCATTGCACATACCAGCGTTTATTAATTAGCCATTATAGTATATTTCACCTGCGGGACTCGCATCCGTTCACAGGCGGAATACATCAAAACCCACGTCTCAAAGCCGCCCTCAAGAGCGGCTTTTTATACTATACCTATCTACACGTTTATACGATCATTGTAATACTCTAAGGCTTCTTTGTCCGTGAACTTTTGGTGAACAATTTTACCGATGGCGTCCGCCATCTCTATGGGGTGGAAGCTCTGGAAAATGTTTCTGCCCATATCAAGCCCGCGGGCCCCGCCCTGCATCGACTTGTATGCCATTTCCAGCGCTTCTTTTTCGGCAAGTTTTTTACCGCCCGCCACTACGATGGGAACGGGACAAGCCGCGACAATTTCCTCAAACTTATCGCAATAGTACGTTTTAACTATATGCGCGCCGAGTTCCGCTACGATGCGGGTGGCAAGTTTGAAATACTGATCGGTACGCTCCATATTTTTACCAACCGCGACAACGCCGAGCGTCGGAATACTGTAGCGCATACCGGCGTTTATCACCTTGGAAAGGTTCTCTATACTTTCAAGTTGGCCGTCCGCTCCGATAAAAACCTGCACGGCCATACAATCCGCGTTCATCCGTATCGCATCTTCAATATCAACCGATACTAATTCGTGGCTTAGATCGTCATTCACCATGGAACTGCCCGCGCTTACACGCAGGGCTATCGCCTTCCGGCAATCCGGCTGAACGCATGTACGGAGCGCTCCGCGAGTCGCCATCAATACATCGACATGATCCCGCAGCTTTGGAATCAAGATATCAAGACGCTCCAAACCGGAAACCGACCCCATAAAATAGCCGTGATCAAAGGCGAACATAACGGTACTGCCACTCTGGGGATTAAAGATATTCGATAGGCGCTTCTTGATCCCCCATTCCTGGTTTGCCATACCCTTGACATGAAAATCACCTTTGGCCGCGAACGGCTCATTGAGATGATAATTCTTTTCGACTTTTAATCCTTCTAAATCTGCCATATCTCCTCCAAAAACACGGGGCAGTCATCCGCCCCGTGTTACACGTTTAGAAATTGTATTGGTCCATATTTGCCGTGGTAAACTCGACTCGTTCCGGTAACAAGACTACGCCGGAATTTGATGCGGTATATGCTTTTGCATCAAGTACCGTGTTGGGTAGTACTTCCACCGTACCAATGCCGGGTACATCGACTTTATCGCCAACCTTGACCGAGTTGCCGTTCGCCAGATAGTAAGCAAAGTACACGCCAAGCGCACCCTGTAATCCGGAATCCCACAGTCCCCAGCGCTCAAGAATACCCGCGCGGGCATAGGGTTTGATTGAGTTCGGCGTGGCAAAACCGGTAATCGTTACCTTACTCTTGTCGTAGCCGAGATTCTGGGCGGCCTGAAGCTGACCCGGAAGCGCGGTCGAATCATTACAGATAATCAGGTCTATACCTGTATTGGCTTTAAGAATGGATTCGCCTGTGGTTATAGCAAGTTCCGCATCTTGGTTGGAGTAGTAGTTATCAGGACGGACATTTACCCATTTGGGATACTTCTGTTTGATATAAGCTTCGCCCGCGACACGCCACGAGTTCTGATCCGCGACCGTTGACTGGGAGTAGTGCCACGCATAGTTAATCGCATCGGTATCGGGATTCTTCCCGCGGCTTTGCAGAGATTTAACGCCCATATCAACCAGCATTTTGCCGAGGATGTCGGGGGTACCCTGCGAAACCATGATTGCACGGGCATCACCGGAAACATCCGAATCCCACGTTGTAACGGCAAGCCCGGCCTTTATTGCTTCTTTCATAACGCCGTCAAGCGCCGTAGCATCCAGCGATGAGACGGAAATACCGTCAACACCTTGCCGAATGGCGTTGCGAATAACCGTTACCTGATTGGCAACCGCGGCTTCGGGACTGCCGTCATACTTTACGGTAAAGCCCCATTCTTTCGCCCATTTCTGAGCGCCGTCATTCGCCGTCTCAAAGAAGGCGTTACCGGTTATCTTCGGTACAAAAACAATGGTGATATTTTTTTTACCACCAGCCGTTCCGCTCTGCTGTCCTCCTCCATTTGCGAAAACCTGAGCGGGAAGCGTCAGCGCTAATAACGCCGACAAAAATAATACTGCTTTCATTTCTCTCCTCCAAAATAAATTTATTTGCTCCGGCTAAAAGCCGGTTTTGCCCTATAAAAAAGTTTTTTAACTTCCCCCCAATTCCCAGACAAAGCGCGCAACCCGACCGCGATAATTAAAAGAAAACCTACCGGTATGTCCAGATACTGCGTACTGATGCCGCTCATTGAAAGCCCAAACCGCATAACGCCAATGGCAAGAGCCGCCAGCGCCGTGCCCACAATGGTTCCCTTACCGCCGAATATTGACGTACCGCCCAACACAACCGCGGTAATGATGGGCAGCGTCAGCTCTTTGCCGAAATCGGGTTTCGCGGTCCCTAAATATGAGGTAAGAATAATTCCCGCGAGAGACGCGCCCATACCGGATATGATGTAGGTGCTCATAACGATAAAGCGGCTGTTTATGCCGGAGTATTCCGCTGCATTCTGGTTGATTCCACACAAGAATACATAACGTCCGTATTTTGTCCGGTGCAAGAGCACATGGGCGGTTATGGCAAGGATTACAAATATGATAAACTGAAATGGAACGCCGCCTATGCTCCAACCGGTAAAAGCGGTAAACGAAGCCGGGAAGTTGCTGATCCCCTTGTGCGTCTCAATCTTTGCGATTTTCATAATGGTTTTTGCGAAACCGGTGTAGAGGAACGAGCAGCCCAGCGTTACAACCATCGAAGGGACTTGAGTAAAAGCCACAAGAAAACCCGAAAAAGCCCCGCATAACGCGCCGGTAATGATGGTAAATACGACAACCAGCCAAATGTTAAGACCGGAACTTGCCCAGGTGACGCCCAGCACTATTGACGAAAGCCCGACTATCGAACCGGACTGAATATCCATACCGCCTGTTATCAACACAAAAGTAACGAATATCGAGATGATACAGATTGAGGTAAAATCGTTGAAGCTGCCGAAAAGCACAGGCAGCCGCAGGAAGCGCGGGTTTATAGCGCCGAATACGACGACCTCAAACAGAATAAGTACGACAAGAAAGCTTTCCCAGCGCAACAGTTTTTGCGGATTAAACGGATTTGTAAGGCGTTTAGGCATTATTTCCTCCCGAAGAAGCGCTTGTCTTGGCCAAAAGCCTCCTACGCCGCGTCTTTTCTATTGAACGCTGCTGCAATAGAGCGTCCGCTACAACAATCACAATCAACATGACGCCGGTAATAACATCGTCATCGGCGGTTGAGTTAAGAAATACGAGGATGCGGCCCACAGAAGCCATAAACAGGGCGCCTATCGTCGCTCCGGCAAGGGAGCCTACGCCTCCGGAAAGACTTACGCCGCCAAGCACGCAGGCCGCTATCGCTTTCATCTCGTAACCGCTGCCGGCCATCGGGGTCACAAAACCTATACGGCTGACAAACATGAGTCCGGCCGCCGCATAGAAGGCGCCCGCTATGACAAAAGCCCCAATTTTCGTAAAACGTACCGGAATACCGAGCAGAGTCGCACAGGCTATGTTGTCGCCTACCGCCGCAAAGTAACGGCCTTGCCGCGTATGAGTCATAATAAGAATACCGGCAATAACGGCAAAAAGCGCCCCCCAGTAAAAGAACGATACGCCTAGGAACGATTCCTGAGCGATAGCCTTATACTCATCGGGAATGTTTTCTACCCAGCGTCCTCCGGTATACACGTAAATGAATCCGCGTATAACGCCTGCCGTTCCAAGCGTCATAATAATGGATGGGATTTTTGCGAACATAAGTCCCATGCCGTTTATTATGCCGCAGATGATGCCGATTAGAAGTGCCGCGGCAACGGCGATTGCCCAGGGAGCGCCGTCGCGTATCATTGATGCGGAGACCGTAGCACAGAGTCCCATCACGGCGCCTACCGAGACATCGATCTCGCCGCTTATAATGATAAACGCCGTCCCCGCAGCCAACAGCGTAAAAACAACGCTGGAATTGAGCGTTAAAAGGAGATTTTCCGGGGCAAGAAAGCCCGGATTGACAAAGCCGACAAGGATAAAAAGAATAATGACAAATGAAAAAGAGGTAAGTTCCCGCGCTTTCAGCAGTTTTTTCATACGGCATCTCCGTGTATTACGCCAAAAGACGCACGCATTATATTATCCTGTGTTATATCTTCTCCTTGGAATTCCGCTTTGATATGTCCCTGAAACATCGTGATCGCCCGATCGGAAAGCTCTACAATTTCTTCAATGTCTGATGAAATCAGTAAAACTGCAACATTGCGCGTCTTTAATTCATTGATAATTGCATAAATATCGCCACGAGCGCCCGCATCTATGCCGCGCGTTGGCTCGTCAAGGATAACAAGATGCGGATTTGTGGTCAGCGCCCTTGCGATAACGGCTTTTTGCTGGTTCCCGCCGGAAAGACTCCCTATTTCCTGCTCAATGCCGGCAGTTTTTATCCTGAAATCTTTAACATACTTGCCGGCAAGCGTCCGTTCAGATACAAAACTGAGGAAAAATAGAGATAGTAAGCGAAGGCAGGACGAGGTTATATTGCCGGCAAGGCTTGTTGTCCTGAAAATCCCATTAAGAAAGCGGTCTTCACATACATAGTTGATACCCTTCTTGATGATCTGCCGGGTTCTAAGACCTGTAATATCCTCGCTGTCCAGCAAGGCTCTTCCGCTCTTTACAGAGTCTCGTCCAAAAATCGTCATGGCAAGTTCCGTACGACCCGCGCCGACAACACCGGCAAGTCCAAGTACCTCGCCTTCGTGAATCGTAATATTGATATCCTCAAAACCATAGCCGCTGTAATGCTGTAGTTCAAAGACCGGACGGATGCCGGCGGGTGCACGGGTCTTTTTCGCTTCAAATTTCCGGCCGCTATAATCGTCCGGCAAAAGGCCTTTAACCAGCATCTCTCGCGTAAACTCACCGGCTTTACCCTGAAGCGTGATGATCCCGTCTTTCATAAGCGCAACATGGCTTGCAATCATAAACACTTCGTTTAAGCGGTGGGTAATGTAGACAATACTGATATTTTTTTGTTTCAGATTTTCGATGATCTTAAAAAGCGCATTCACCTCGTCAAAGGTAAGGGCGCTTGTCGGTTCATCAAGAATGAGTACCCGAGCTTCACGTAAAAGCCCGCGCAGAATTTCGACTAACTGCTGTTCGGCAATGGAAAGCGTCCGCGCGCTACGACCAAGATCAAGCTTCCAGCCAAGCTGATTCATCAGGGCTATGAGGTTTTCACGCAGGACGGCATAGGTTTTACGAAACCCCATCAAAACATTCCGTTCCACCGTCATGTTTGGAAAGAGCATAGGTTCCTGAGGCACAAGATAGACGCCCTTGTTGAGCGAAACAGCGGGTTTTGAAAACTCAAGTTCCTCGCCGTTTATGTATATATGACCAGACTCGGGCTTATAAACACCCATAATTGATTTAACAAGGGTACTTTTGCCGGCTCCGTTTCCACCGATCAGGGCAAGCGCCTCTCCGGGGTAGACATCAAGATTTATACCGCGAAGGACCTCATTGTTCCCAAAAGATTTATGTATATCTCGAATCGAAAGCATTGGTACCATACCCGCCTCTTTACCGAATTCGAAAGACATTCCTACCCCCACTATTTTTTGTTCAACATCCTAACATTTGTTCTCATACGGCAATTCTAATCCCATGCGGCATTTTTGTCAAATTATATTTTATAAATAGCTGCGATTAATGCGAAGATAGGTGGAAACACTATTTCCACCCGCCCGGTTCGCTGTAGGTGTTTCACATAGCCCAAACAGAATTACCCTCATTTTTTGAGCAGCAGTTTCTTTCTGGCAAACATATCGCCTGCAATTCCACCGAAAGAATCAATAGAAATTGC
>JAITAE010000204.1 GCA_031284295.1 Spirochaetaceae bacterium | reverse complement strand
GGGCCGCTGGCAGGGGCGGGTAAATTATGCTAAACTTATAAACCTTCGAATATAACATATAGGCGGTAATATGAACTTTCAATACTGGCATCCTGAAAAGGAAAAAATGGATAGGGCGGCGCTCAAGGTTTTTCAGCTCGGAGCCGTACAAAAGACGCTTGTCCGCGCCCTAAAGACGGATTTTTATGGCAAACGTTTGGCGGAAGCGGGAATAAAGGGCGCGGACGATATTAGGAGCCTTGACCATATTAAGCGGATTCCGTTTACAACCAAGCACGACTTGCGGACGGCCTTTCCTTACGGGATGCTGGCGGTGGGCAAGGACGATGTACTCAGACTACACGCCTCCAGCGGTACGACAGGCGTCCCCACAACGATATATTTTAACAGAAACGACATTGTTTCGTGGACCGGACTTGTGGCGCGTTCCATATTTTCCACCGGCTGTGACAGGCGGGATGTTTTTCAAAATATGATAACTTACGGGCTTTTTACCGGCGGGCTTGGCTTTCACTACGGCGGGGAAGAGATAGGGATGCTTGTCATTCCGAGCGGTCCCGGCAACACGTCGAGGCAGTTCCGCCTTATGCGGGATTACGGGACTACCGTTGTCCACGCCACGCCGAGTTTTCTGCTCCATGTAGAAAGTAAGATGCGGGAGGAGGGGGTAGCGCGGGAGAATATCAGCCTTAAACGGGCCTTTGCCGGCGCGGAGCCCTATTCCGAGGATACGCGGCGCAGAATCGAGGAACTTTTGCGTATAGATGTTTTCAACTCTTACGGGCTATCGGAGATGAACGGGCCGGGCGTCGCGTTTGAATGTCAGTGCAAGAACGGTATGCACCTGTGGGAGGACGCCTTCTTTGCTGAAATCATAGACCCGGACACGCTGGAGCCGCTGCCGGACGGTGAAACCGGCGAGCTGGTGTTGACAACGCTGAGCCGCGAGGCGATGCCCATACTTCGTTACCGTACCCGTGACATCACCGCGTTTTACACGGAAGCCTGTCCGTGCGGGCGCACACACCGGCGTATACGCCGCATAAAGGGGCGTAGCGACGATATGCTGATAATCAACGGCGTAAACATATTCCCAAGCCAGATTGAAGAAGTGGTGATGGGCATCAGGGAGGTAGGCAACAACTATTTGATCGTGGTGGAAAAGGAAGGATTCATGGACCGCCTTACGGTAAAAACCGAGATCAGTCTTGAAATCTTTAAGGATGACGATTCCCGGGTGCTTAACGCGATTCGTGAAAACATCCGCCGCACTCTGCAAACAGCGATAACGGTAAATCCCAAAGTTGAACTTGTCGAAAGCAACAGCCTGCCGGTCTCGGAGGGCAAGGCCATACGTGTAATGGACAAACGTCCAAAGGATGTGTAGGCGCTACGGCGCAAGCAGCGGGGTGTCGAACTGGGGCGGCAGCTTTGACGGCACGCCTTTTTCGTCAACAAAGGCCCAGGTTACTCTTGCTTCGGCAATCGTATCGTTGCCCCGTGTAATCTTTTGCTCTATTACGCCGCTTACAGCCCCCTTCTTTACCGGCCAGGACTGAATCAGTATCTCGTCGTCCATAACGGCGGGACGCTTGTAATCTATCTCGACTCGCGCTACATACACCCCGTAACCGGCCTTCAACATTCCCTGGTAATCAAAATTTATATCGCGCAGGAATTCAAAACGGGCATACTCAAGATAGTTCAGGTAATTGGCATTGTTTACATGACCATAGCTGTCACACTCGTAGGTCCTTACCCTGATTTTACGCTCTGAAATCATTACTTCCCCCATAAAAAAATTTATAGTAACATTTTAGTATGTTTACCTACTGCCCGTCGTGCGCTTCGACAAATATACGTTTTGAAGACGCGCATGTTTTTAAGTGCCCGGACTGCGGCTTTGTTTACTACCACAACACGGCGGCCTCAACCGCGTTGATCATTGACTCAGGTAACAGTATCATGTTTGTCCGCCGCGGCAAAGAACCGGCCGCCGGCAAGCTGGATTTTCCCGGCGGTTTTGTTGACCCGCGCGAAGGCGCCATAGACGGGCTTATCCGCGAATGCCGGGAAGAAATCGGCTGGACGCCGGAACGCGGCGCTCTTAGCTTGTTCGCCTCGTTTCCAAATGTATACCCTTACAAAAACATTGTCTACAATACTTGCGATCTCTTTTTTAGCATTTGCCTGGACATACCGCCGGAAAAAATGGAGAAAATGTTTAGTCCCCAGCAAAAAGAAATCGCGTCTATCGTTTTTGCCGGGTATGATAAAATAAATTTGGATGACATCGCTTTCGATTCCACACGAGCCGCCGCAGACCTGTATCTAAAATTAAGGTGACATCGGCTTTATCGCCTTTCCTTTTCTGACATACAGCGGAATGGAATCTATCTCTTTGTTGTCTATGTACAGCGTAAAGTTGATCACGCGGGGCGAATTGAAGCGCAGGTTGTTGATTCCGAAAACAAGATGGGATACGGCTGTGGCGTTGCCGGCGCCATCCACATTTATAGTGCCGGAGATCGGCTCTATGCAGCTTTCGCCATCCAGATCGCGGATTTCTATACGAAAGTCGTGCGATGTGAACTCGCCTATGTTAAAGCGTATCCGTATCACCACCGATAACTGCGGATGGGTACAGGGAAATGTACGCGCCAGGATGGTGTCAAATGTGCCGACTACCGTCAGTTTACCGCCGCTTTCCTGCGCAAAATCGCAAAAAGTAAAGATTTCAGACTTCATCTCGCAAGCCCTCCGGGCCGGGCTGTTCTTCCGTGCCGCCGTTTTCAAGCAGCGCCTTGAATTCCTTTTCGTCTAGCGTTTCTTTTTCCAGCAGGAGCATCGCAATCCTGTCCAGAAGCCCCCTGCGAGTCTGAAGGGTTTCTTTGGTGATGTTGTAGCGCTGCTCAATGATGTGGGCTATCTCCTCGTCAACATACTGTTGGGTCGTCTCGGCGTACTCCCGGTGGAAAACAGGGTCCTGCGCCGCGCCGCTGCCCATCATCCCCAATCCGCGCGATGTAAGCGCCACATTTTTGAAACGCCCGCTCATGCCGTAATCCGTTATCATCTTGCGGGCAATGTCCGTCGCTTTGGTGATGTCGTTGGCCGCCCCGGTAGATAGCTTGCCAAAGACCAGTTCTTCCGCGGCGCGTCCGCCCAGAAGCACGTCAATCTTGCCCAGCAGTTCATCTTCCGTAGAAAGGTAGCGGTCCTCAACCGGCATATTCAG
>JAITAE010000189.1 GCA_031284295.1 Spirochaetaceae bacterium | reverse complement strand
CACCATCAGTACTAGTAACCGAAGGAAATAAAACAGGGAATATAGCACCCGGTAAAGGCGGAGACGGCTGGGTTCCAAGTAGTAATGACGCCCGATGGATTTCTGATGTTACCGGTGTGAACGAATTTTCACACGGCGGAGACGGCGGTGGACAAGAGTTTAAAGATAATAAATATACTAATGTTCAGGGCAAAGACGGTGTGAACTTTGGAGACGGCGGTTCCGCTGGGAATAACGGCAAAGAAAATGGCGCCAGTGGGCACAGGGGCATTGTGATAATCCGCTTCCTGCACCCGTCCACTGGAAGCTGACGCTTTCAGGACACGCGCGGACAAGCGCCGCCAAACAAGGGATTGTTTGGCGGCGCTGTTTTTATACCGCCCTCCCAACAACGGTTAGGGGAGCACTGACGCCAACTACGTTGGCGCGGCCTCATTTAATCAGCGTTGCCTTAGACACCTTGCATGAAACCCGCTAACGGGTGGTATAGTGGATATGGGAAAATGCCGGGGAAAAAATTGGAAAAAACCATTAAAAAGACTGAATTTCCGTCATGGATAGTTTTTGTAGCGTTCCGTTATATACACAGGAAGGGGCGGCGTTCCTCGGCCTCGTCCGTGCTGCCGGTTCTGGGGATAGCCGTAGGTGTCCTCGCGCTGACCGTCATCATAGCCGTGATGAACGGATTTCAACTCGGCTTTGTCGAAACAATCCTGGAGGTATCGTCCTACCACATCAGAATAGACACGTTTCCGGCGGATAGGACGGATGTGCTGGAACGTATGGAAAGGATGGATGAAGCCGCCTCTGTTGTACCGTTTAGGGAAGTGAAAGGGATACTTAGGCGCGACGCGGAAGGTACGATGAGGCATCCCGGGCTCGCCGTTTTGCGGGCGCTGCCAGCGGATGTTCTGTCAAAAGACAGCGGCATGGCGTCGAAGATTGATGTTGAGCGGGGCTCGTTTGACATAGACGGGCAGAATACGATTCTGCTCGGGGCGGAGGCCGCCGCGCGGGCCGGGGCGGGTGTCGGCAGCCGCATGGAATTCATTTCTATAGCGGATATTCTGCCTGTTGCAAGCGGCGATCCTGAGGGCGGCGGCGAGGCGGACGGAGGCGGGGAAGATTCGCTTTTTACCGTCGCGGGTATATTCCGGACAGGTTTTTACGAATACGATACAGGCTGGGCCTTTGTAAATATAGACGCGGCGGCGAAGTACACGGACGGCGCGTCATTTACGGTGGGCATAAAGTTGAAGAACCGCTGGAGGCTGAACGAAGCGCTTGAACAGGTAAATCGTATTATCGCGGAATCGGGATTGAATTCCGGGCCGGATGGCGCAAAAAAAAACGCGCCGCGCGTTTCAACCTGGCGCGACTATAACAAGGCGTTTTTCGGCGCGTTGCGCACGGAAAAATTGATGATGTTCGTATTGGTCGGCCTGATATTTATCGTTGTCGCGTTAAATATCTTTCAGGGACAGCGCAGAATTGTACTGGAAAAAAGGGACGAAATCGGACTTTTGCGTTCTGTAGGCGCGAGCGAGCTTGATATTAGATGCGTATTTACATTTAACGGGGTGATCATCGGCCTAACGGGGGCCTTGAGCGGCATGATACCGGCGCTGTTAATATCAACCCATATAAAACAATTTTTTACGCTGATAGAAACGGTCGTAAACCTTGTATTAAAAGGTCTGTCAATCATCAGCGGCGGCTGGTATGACGGCGCTTTTTCGGTCTTTTCTCCGGCGGTTTTTTATATCAAGGAGATTCCGTCGCGCATAATACCGCACGAAGTCGTACTGATATTTTTATTCGGATTTTTATCAGCCGCCACAGCCGCGTGGCTGGCATCAAAAAAAGCGGCAAGCGTTAAACCGGCTGAAGTGCTTCGTTATGAATAGGAAAAGGCATGGAAGAAATAATTGTTAAAGTACACGATCTAGTTAAAGATTACAGTTCATCGGCGGAAACCCTGCATATTCTGCGCGGATTGAATTTCAACATAGCGCAGGGTTCAAGTGTTTCCATTGCCGGCAGCAGCGGCAGCGGCAAGAGTACGCTGCTTAACATTTTGGGCGGCCTGGACCGTGCGGACTCAGGCGAGGTGGTTGTGGATGATAATAGGATCGACAAGCTGACGGAAAAGCATTTAACGCGCTACAGGCGCAAAAGTGTAGGCTTTATATTTCAGTTTCACTACCTGTTAAACGACTTTACGGCGCTGGAAAACGTGATGTTACCGGCCTACATTTCAGGCGCGTCCAAAAAAGCGGCGCTGGAAAAGGCCCGCGCCCTGCTTGCCGATGTGAACATGGAGAACCGCGCGGACCACCTGCCCCAGCAGCTTTCCGGCGGCGAGCGCCAGCGCGTAGCGGTGGCGCGTTCAATCGTGAACGATCCCGCCGTGATACTTGCCGACGAACCGACAGGCAACCTGGACAAGGAAAACTCCGCCCTCGTTGCCGGCATTCTGTACGATGCCGCGGAAAAGTGGGGTAAAACACTCATCGTGGTAACGCACGATGAGAATGTCGCGGCCCGCGCCCTGCGCCGTTACATTCTTGCGGACGGCATACTTTCGGAGCTGAAAAATTAATCCTCAAATCTTTATCGCGTTCCGTTACCTGTTGGGACGGGGCAACAAAGGAAACCGTTACCTGCTGGGGGCGGCGCTGGGAATCGCGCTCAGCCTGATACCGATCATGGTTACGATGATCGTCGCGGACGGTATGATACGCGGCATAACGGATCGCTTTTTGGAACTTGGAACGGGCCATCTGCAAATTTGGGCCCGCCCGCCGCTGGAGGACGCTTCCGTACTGAGCGCCGCGCTGGATGCTGACGCGCAAACGGGCGGCCTTACCGGTATTTGGCGCGAGATGGACGGCATAGGGGTTATTCTTTCCACGGCGGGCAAGACAGGCACGTCGATCCGCGCGGTCGAGCCCTCGTTCTGGCAGAACGAGGGCAGCCGCCGCTACCTCAGCGTGATAGACGGCTCCGGCCTGATCGAGGCGGACAACGAGATAATGCTCGGCGAAGACCTTGCCCGCGAGGTGGGCGCCGTCGTGGGCGGTCCGCTCCGCCTTATGACGCTGCGCGTTGCCGAAGACGGCAGGACGATTCCCAGGACCACACTGTTCACGGTAAAAGGCATAGTCTCGTCGGGCTATCATGAACTGGACGCGCTATGGTGCATAGTCAGTTACAATGCCGGCAGCCGTATATTGAGCAAGGAAATCTCGCGGGATTTTCTTGTGGTAAAGATAGACGAGCCTTACGACAGGGCTGACGAAACAGCTTTCGACATCTCGTTTAAGCTAGGCGGCCTGGCGGCCGTTTACACCTGGCGCGAACTACAGATCGCCCAGTACAGCTCCTACGAATCAACGCGGCAGATGCTGATGCTGATAATGGCGCTTATCGTGCTCGTTGCCGCCGTCAACGTATCCTCGGCCGTGTCGATGCTGGTGATAGAGCGTCAGCGCGACATAGCCGTACTAAAATCCGTAGGCACAAGCTCCTCCGAAACGCGCCGCATATTTCTGTGGTGCAGCCTGTTGACCGGACTCTCAGGCGCGATACCCGGCCTCGCCCTGGGCCTCGTTATAGGCTGCAACATCAACGGCATAATCCGCGGTTTTGAGACGGTTTTGAGTTTTGCAAGCTCACTGTTGCGCGGCGGCGCGGTGAAGATACTCGATCCGGGCTTTTACCTGCAAGAGATACCGGTGATCATCGACTGGAAAGGCGTCGCGTTGATAGGCTGCCTTACCGTTCTCTGTTCCGTCGCGTCATCGGTATTCTGCGCGAACCGCGCCGGAAAGAGCCGCCCGCTCGACCTGCTTCGGAAGTTTTAACCCCCCCCCCCCCCTACCCTGTTTCGCTTAAAGATACCGGAAGAGTACCTTTAGCGTATATCCAGAATCTCGGCCCCCGCTTTATTGAAAACGGTCTTTACTTCATCAATATCCATGCCGGTAACCTTTATGGTGCCGCCGCGTTCGTACAGGTAATCGCCCTCCTGTGTAACGAAAGAGGCGATGTTGCCGCCCTTTTCCGCGAGGGCGCAGCAGAGTTTGGCAAGCTGTCCGGGCTTTTCCTGCATAACAAAGCTGACTCTGACACCCGTATGCCGCGCACCGAAAGCCGTGATAAAGGATGAGAACAGGTCCTTCACCGTTACGATTCCTACCAAAAGTTTTCCGCGCATCACCGGCAGGCTGCCGATATTATTATCCACAATCATGCGCGCGGCTTCCTCAATAACTTCGTTTTCGACAGTCGTGATAACCTTTTTTGTCATCACCTTATCGATGGTAAGTTTCGATAAAAGATAACTGATCTCGTACACATCCAGGCTGGTAGCGAGCGAGGGGCCGGCCTTAAGCATATCTTTTTTTGTCGCGATACCCGCCAGACGACTGTTTTTGTCAAGCACTGGCAGATGAGAAATTTTTTCTTTATCCATCAAAGAACGCGCTTCGCTTACGGTAGCTTCGATGTGTGTATAAACCGGATTTTTTGTCATAACGCGGCTAACTATCATTGTAGTCTCCTTCTCTGATTACATAAAATATTTGATGCGGCGCAACGTAGTGAAACTGTCGGGAAGATATGAAAACTAAAGTTTTCATATCTTATCCTGCCCATTGAGAAAATCGATTTATCATATACGTCAGCGATTCTCTTCCAGATGTCTCTGGAAACCCATGCGGAATTTCCAAAAATACTCTACTACAATATAGTCTGATTCGACTGAAAAGAACAGTGAATATTTTTGTAGGCGGTTCGTAACCGTGGTTTTCCATCCGGGGTTTTATATTTCCATACAGGATCACAGCCTTTAAAAACGCGTTGAGAGCGCCGATAATGAATAGAAGTTGTCATTATGTTTGATTGTTCAGTTATCATGGCTGGAGGTTCCGGCACAAGACTTTGGCCGGCGAGCAGCCTGAAGCATCCAAAGCAATTCCTGCCGCTGCCAAATCAGAAAGAAAAAACTTTTTTCCACGCGGCGCTGGACCGCGCACTCGCGGCAAGCCGCCCGGGCACCTCAAACGTGATAATCATGGCGGGCAGGGCGCATATCCCGCATATCAAAAACATCTGTACCACTTACGGCGGGGACGATTTACGCAGGATGATACTGATACCGGAACCGGAAGCAAAGGGCACGGCCGCCGCCATTGCCTGCGCCGCCGTATTCGCGGAACGATTCTCGGACGCGCCGCGCAGTATGCTCGTGCTGACAAGCGATCATATAATTGAACCGGAAGCGTCCTTCATAGAGCAGGCCCGGTCACTTGTACCTCATATACGGCGCGGCGGCCTTGCCGTATTCGGAATAGCGCCCCGTTACGCCGAAACCGCTTACGGCTACATAGAGGCCGCCGAAACGGAGGCCTCGTCACGCGGCATCTTTACAGTCAAATCTTTCCACGAAAAACCGGACAAAACCACGGCTGAAAAATATTTGAGCGCGGGTAACTTTTTTTGGAATTCAGGAATGTTCGCGTTTTCCTCAGATTTTATCCTGAAGGAATTCAAAAAGAGCGCGCACGATGTTCTGTCGCCGTTTGAAAAATTATCCGCCCCCGCCGAAGTGTCTTACACAGACAGCGGCGGGCTCCGCGTGCTGGAACACTGGCGCGGACTTGATGCCGCGTACCATGAAACTAGGCCCGAATCATTCGATGTCGCCATTTCTGAAAAATGCGGTAAGGTCGTCATGGCAGAGGCCGTGTTCGACTGGTCAGACGTAGGCAGCTGGGACGAATACGCGCGTCTGTCCGTTCCCCGGACAGAGAATGTTTTTTGTGTTGACAGCGCGTCGTGTTTTGTCGATTCTTCAATACCGGTAGCGCTTTGCGGCGTTGATAACTTAATCGTAGTTATATGTGACGGTGCGAACGGCGTCCCGCCCGCCGTCCTGATTACAAAAAAAGGCGAAACCCAGCGTGTGAAGGAAGTCGTGGAACTTATCAAAGCAAGCGGCTGCCACAAGCTGCTATAGCGGCCTGGACGCTTCGTGCTTAAAATCGCATAAATATGGCTGGGGCGCGGCTGTGATGCGGCTAGGGAAGTACTGATTAAATGAGGCCACCGATTGGGGGGTGGCGGAATACCGCGCTTGCGCGGGATGTAGACAGGGCGCTAAAGATGTTTGTGGGGGCGGTAGCCTGGTCCCGCGCCACAGCCGGCAGCATCTTCGACT
>JAITAE010000179.1 GCA_031284295.1 Spirochaetaceae bacterium | reverse complement strand
TGTATGTGGTCGATTCGCTCCGCACGGTCAATCCTATTCAGGTAGATTTCAGGATAGATCATATCTAACGTGGATGGCGCGCCACCCACAAAAGAAGCGACATCCTCCCAATAAGAGGCATCCTGTGTGTACTGATCACAGGCTATTACGGCCCATTTTTGCAGATCAACGCCTTTTGCTGGTAGTATTAGTTGTGGTATCTTTATGCCTATATCGGCAAATTGTATATCCTTTTTATTAACTGTTTTATTCACTAATGTATCTTGAACCGAATCACTCGTACTTGCAACCCCGCTGGCGGGTGCAGGCAGGGCAACGTCATTTGAAAATCCGTGATATAGCGGAACTTGCCTTGAGAGGGGAAGCAAGTGGAGATCACGGAAGAAGACATAGCACGGATGAAGGAATGCCTCAGCGGTATGAAGGACGGGCGGCGAAGATACGGGAACCAGAGGCGATACGTTTCGGTAGGTGTCTAACGGGGATGCCCGGCGGTCTTACCAAAGATAGCCTGCCGTCCTATAATCGGGTATGGAAAATTATAAGCGTACCAGGACCTGCGGTGAACTGAGCGCGGCGGATGCTGGAACCGTGCAAATTTTGAACGGTTGGGTGTACAGAAAACGCGATCACGGCGGAATTTCATTCATCAACCTTCGTGATCGCTACGGTATTACGCAGGTTGTCGTGGACGAAAACGCGGACGAAAAACTTCTGGCGGTAACGGCTGAACTGCGGAACGAATACTGCATCGCGGTGTGCGGTACGGTCAGACTTCGGCCCGATTCGATGAAAAATTCCGGCATGACGACCGGCGATGTGGAGCTTCTTGCCGAAAACATCGTTATCCTGAATAAGTGCGCGGTCCTGCCTTTTCTGATTGAAGACGAAACCGGCGCGAAGGATGAACTACGCCTGAAGTACCGTTATCTGGATCTGCGCTCACCTGCGATGCAAAAACGTATACGCCTGCGGAGCGAGATTACCTTTGCCGTGCGTGAATGGATGCGTTCACGTGGTTTTTACGAGATAGAGACGCCGACCTTTATACGCTCGACGCCGGAGGGCGCGCGGGATTACCTTGTACCTTCACGGCTCTACGCCGGAAAATTCTATGCGCTGCCGCAGTCTCCGCAGCTTTACAAACAACTGTTGATGGTGGCCGGATTCGATAAGTACTTTCAGATTGCCCGCTGCTATCGTGACGAGGATTCGCGCGGAGACCGTCAGCCGGAATTCACCCAGATCGATATAGAAATGTCATTTGTCTCGCGTGACGATGTGCTAAAGATGACGGAAGGACTCTTTTTTCATGTTTTCAAAAAATGCCTTGACCTTGAACTTCCGGCGGAATTTCCGCGCTTGAGCTACGATGAGGCGATGGAAAGCTACGGAACAGACAAACCCGACCTGCGTTTTGACATGAAGCTGCGGGATTTTAGCGCTTTTGCCGCAGCAAGCGGTTTTGAAGCGTTCAAGGCGGCGCTTGAGTCAGGCGGCGCGGTGAAGGCGCTGGTCGTGCCGGGAGGCGCCGCGTATTCCCGGCGGCAAATCGAGGAACTGGAGGCGCACGCAAAAATTTACAGGGCGAAGGGGCTTGCCTGGATGAAGATTGCGGGCACGGAGGCGGAACCGGCTCTTGAGGGCGGCGCCGCAAAATTCTTTGCGGCGCAGGCGGCGGCCATTTCCGCAGGGCTTGGCGCGAAAGGCGGCGACCTGATCCTTGTCGTCGCGGACAGTAAGCGCCGTACCGCAAACGTGAGCCTTGGAGCGGTGCGTACAAGGCTGGGCGCTGATTTAGGGCTTTGCGATCCTGCCAAATTCCGTTTTGTCTGGATCGTCGATTTCCCGCTGTTCGAATTCAATGAGGAGGAGGGACATTGGGAAGCCGCGCACCATCTGTTTTCCTGCCCACAGGAACAGTACCACGCAAATATGGAAGCGGATCCCGGCTCCGTAAAAGGTGATCTTTACGACCTTGTGCTGAACGGTTACGAACTTGCCTCAGGTTCGATCCGTATCCACGACCCGGAATTACAGAAGCGCGTATTCAAGGTTGTCGGACTTGCCGAGGCGGAAGCGGCGCAAAAATTTGGATTTTTGACGGAGGCTTTTAGCTACGGAGCGCCGCCTCACGGGGGAATCGCGCCAGGCCTGGACCGCCTTGCCATGCTGATGTCCGGCGACTCTTCCATAAAAGAAGTGATCGCGTTTCCCAAAAATTCGTTTGCCCAGAATCCTATGGACGGCAGTCCCGGCGCGGTTGACGCAACGCAATTAGCCGAACTGCATCTTGCGCTTGTGGATGAATCCGGCAAGGACGGCTAGGGAAGCACTGATTTATGCGAGTGCGCATAAATCGGTGCTACTTTAATTCCGTATTTGCGCAATGAAATGAGCAAATAAATAGGGTAACGATGATTGGCCTCAAGTTAATCAGCGTTACCCTAGAAGCCGATCCTTTAATCCTGTTGTTTTGACGATAAAAAAAGATCCATCTCTATTTCGGAGACCGTTTTATGCAAGCGTTTTGCTATTTCGTGGGCAGGGACGCCGGCGGCGGATAGTTCCGCCACTTTTTTTATATTCAAACCCTCGTATATTGCTGCCGGCTCGTCGTCCGCCGCCGCGTTTTCGGCCAGGATCACCGCAGGCTGCTGGGGCGTAAAACTTTTGACCGCCTGAATATTTTTTCCAAGCTCACGGTACGCTTCAACGGCGGCATTTGCTTTTTCCCTGTCCAGTTTTTTCCCCGCATATTCGGCAGATTTGTAATTATCCAGTTGTTTTTCATGCAGGGCGATACGGCGGTCAATATCTTCCATCAGCGCTTTTAGTTTTTTTACACGGTCTTCGATTAATTCCGAATCACGATCCGTGATTCTGTCAATTTCGTTGATGATATTCGCCACTTCCTGCCGTGTTTCCGGCGGTATTCTGTCCGGGGATATGCATTTTTTTACGTAAAATAATATTACAAAAAATGATATGATACTGACGAGGAGCGCCGCCGAAGAAAAAATATAAGCCATCTCAACCGCTTAAATCTATATAGTTTCCCAGTGAAGGATCTTTGAAAAGCTCTCCGGCGCCTTTTTGTTCACTGTTTTCCTGCCGGTATTTTTTTTTGGCATTTTTTTTGTTTGAATTCAGGTTTTTACCGGAATTAAGCGCCTCCAGGCCATTATCGGCATCGTGCGTCTCGTTTACAGACTGTGATTTTTCTTCGGTTTTTTTTTCAAACACGGAAGCGTTTATTGCCCCGCGCAGAGTAAGCCCGTCTTTTTGTGCGGCGGCGTCTTTTGCGACAGAATCGAGCTGGGAAAAAAGTATTTGCAGATCAAGCGGCTGCATTGCCATTACTTAGCCGCCCTTTGCTGTACATCGGCATCTGTTTCAATATAGCTTACGGCGCGTACTAAACCGTTTTCCAAAATAAATGTAGACGCCTTATAATCGCTGGTTATTATGTGTTTTATGTCACGAATAACAATAACTACGCCGGAATGTATTTTGGCCGAAGCGGAGACACGGCCTCTAGAAGGCAGATTCTGCAAAAAAACATTTATTTCGTCAATATCGTTGTTTAATTTTTTTAACTCGTCATTTATTTTATCGCTGCTTTCCATCAATTCTCGCAGGTAAACTTCTTTGTCTTCCGGCAGGGACTGACGTTGCTGCTTTATGTTGTTCAAGGATTTTATATTGAGATTAACATCAGCAAGCGCGGTTGATAACTTTAATTTTTTTTCTTCAAGGGCTTCACGCGCCGTCTTTTTTTTGGGATCGGTACCGACTTCGCAGATGGTTTCCGTATTGCCGGAGGGACTGCCCAGAGATTTTGCGCTGATTTCTTCAACGGCGCGCAGATGTCCGCCTATGATCGCGGCGCGTTTTCCCTGGCAAATTATACATTTTCCAGCGTCTATCGTTGAATTAAGGATTCCGTCCGATACGACAACCATTGAACCTACCGCTAGCGTCGCGTTTTCAATAAACTTGGCCCAAATCGAACGTCCCGCGCTGACAGACTCGCCTTTTTTGCCGGTAATACCCTGTCTGACGATAATATCGCCTCCCGCGGTAAGCGTAGCCTTATCGGACAATCCGTAAACTTCAATATTTCCGGACGCCTTGACAGAAAATCCTTCCTCAACGTTGCCGGTTACAATAACATTCCCAAGGAAAACAATATTTCCGGTTCTAAGGTTGACAGCGCCGTCAACCGTATAAACCGATTCAACGTTTATTTTTCCGTTTGCTATAACGGCCTGACCGTTAATGTCGGCAAGAATTGTAAGGCCGTCTTCGGCAAAACGTACATTCTTGCCAAGCGTAACAGGGAAATCTTTACCGTCGCGCGCCGGCAGGGGTTTTCCTGTTACGGTGTAACCATTACGACCCTTTTCGGCCTTATACAGTTTTGCGAGTTTTTGATCCTTTGTTACATTTTGAATTATGTTTAATTCCTTGAAATTAACTTTTCCATCGGCCCCTTCCGAGAGTTTTACATTCCCGGGCTCGGTTTCAAAAAAGTATTCAAGGTATGAATCCCTGCCGTCAATAGGCTTTGTGGAAACCGCAATGCAGATTTTTTCCCTGTAAATCGGGTTGTCGGCAAACGATTTTAACAGTTCCTCATTAATGCCATAGACAACACCGTTATTTTTTAAAGTCTCACTATAATCTTCATATGAAAAATCACAACCGCCCGTCTTGGGAGGACTTACTTCTATGAAAGCCTTCGTTTCCTGCTCAGAAATCTCAACGCTTACCACGCTGTCATTAAACGACATATTTTGAAAATCCGCCACGCGGACATAATCTGTCTCCGGCATTTTAAACAAATTGTTTATCAGGTTAATATCAAAATCCGTAATTCTGCGTTTGCTCAAAAGATGCAGAGCCGTGGACTTGTCCGCCCATTCACCGTTGCCGGAAGGGGCGGTAATCTTCATGTACACCCCGTCACGGCGGCACTGTACAAAGACTTGTCCATCGGCATCTTCTTCAAGAACACTTGCTTCTTCGAAATATTCATCAACATCGTCGTCAACGATGCGTTCATCTTCAATTTTAACATCGCCGCGCTGGTAGGCGCGTATCTTGCAGATATTTTCACCTATGCCAAATATGGATGTATGCCTTTCAAGTATTTCGTATTCAATATCCCGGAGCGGAACGCCGAGCAGCGTAGCCGCCTCCGAGATGGCGGACTCAAGCGTCGCCCCTTCCGTCTCAACTGAGGTAATGGCGCTATCTATCTCCAGGCGTTCTCTTACGGCAGCCTGTAGACCGGCAAAATCAACCAAGCTGCTTCCTCTTACATTATGCCTTTTCGGACATTCGTTAATTTGGAGCGGATTCGGAGCATAGCTTTGGTATGCAACTGTGAAACCCGCGATTCGGTAATCTCCAAAACCTGGCCGATCTCTTTAAGGGTTAAATCTTCGTAATGGTACAGAATGATAATTTTTTTTTCTTTTTCCGGCAGTTGGTTGATGACATCGTAGACTATTCTGCGTATTTCCTTGCGTTCAACCTCTACATCCGGTTTAAGGGTTTCAGGCCCCTCTATGCTGTCCTGAATCGACATTTTGTCGTTTTCATCGCCGGAAAACCATACATCGTTTAACGACAGGACGGAAGTGCCGGATATTTTAACAATGGTCTTGACATATTCGTCCTCATCCATCCTGAGGTAGGCGGCTACTTCATGGTCATTTACAGGCCGTCCGTGCTGTGCTTCCAGCGTGCTGATAGCTTCCTCGACTTCACGTATTTTCTGCCGGACGGAACGCGGGACCCAGTCCGTTGAACGCAGTTCATCGAATATTGCGCCCCTGATACGGACAACCGCGTAGGTTTTGAACTTGACGTTCTGCGCCAGATCGAATTTTTCGATAGCGTCCAACAGGCCAAAGGTACCGTAGCTGACCAGATCGTCAAATTCCACTGTGGACGGCATCCCATCGTACACTTTACCTGCAACATACTTTACCAGCGGGGCATACTGCCTAATGAATGTGTCACGAATCTTCGGATCTTTATTTTGGCGGTACTCCTGCCAAAGTTCTTCTTCTGAGTTTTCGTCCAGAAGGGATTTCCCCATAACCTATCCTTAATCCTTTTTAAGTAAAGTTTGAATCGCGCCGGCCATTTTTTTCCCGTCTACATCGAAACCCAAATCCAGCTTACGGGCATCCCGTTCTACCGACATATCAACCGTTCCTTCATTCATACCCGAATCCGATGAGGTCTGCGCCGCCGCGCCCTGTGAATAATCACCGCCTTCAATGCCCGGTATACCGGGTATAAAAGCGCTCATATTCATATCATAGCCGTCCCCGAAGAAAGCGCCGGCCTTCTCCCGCGGCAACAACGAATCCCCTCCTATACTATACCCGCTATCGTTATTTTGTGCTAGTACCTCCGGGCTTCTCTCTGAAACTGCGGTTTCCGGTTTATTTTCAAAGACATTTAACACGCCGGGTTCTGTACCGTTCGGGACATCACTTCCTTCCGCGTCACTTTCGCTTATTTCTGAAGTATTTTCGGACGCATTTCCATCGTAATCCAAACTGTCAAGCCACTCGTTATCATCACCTAAAGTATAATCAATATTATGACCGGAAAGGTCTGAGTCTTCAGGTTCTTTATCATCCGGTTCCACCGGCAACAAAAATTTATTGTACAAAAAATAGATACCGGCGACTATTCCAAAAAAACACCCGGAAAAAGCCAGCGCACGCAGAAATGTCACTAAAATAGGCGTTCTTCCAAAGAGTCCAAGTATAAAAGAAACACAAAATGCGCCGCCGGCAACTATACCGGCCAATATAGGTTTAAACAAACATTATCCCCAAATTATTACATAATCCGGTAAAAACACGTTTCGTATTACTTACCCAAAATCCGCCTAAACATATTGCTAAAACCGCCGCCGCTACCGCCGCTGGGGAATTCGGTTTTTTCCATGCGTCCCACTATATGTTGAACGCACTGCGCCGCCTTGCTTCTGGGGGCGTCTACCATGAACGGCCTCTGTTTAAGCACCGCCTGCGAAACGGCCGTATCATCGTATATGAAGCCCAGGTATTCCAGTTTGGTATTCAAAAATTGTCCGATTATAGATGACATACGATCGGCGACTTTCTTGGCCTCCGTTACATTATGAACACGGTTTACCACAAGTTTAAGCCCCTTTTCAATACTTTCAACCTCGGTAGCGATTATTTTGACAATTCCGTAAGCATCGGTAATCGCCGTCGGTTCAGGCGTTGTAATAACCACAACGTCATCCGCCGCCGCGATGAAATCGAGTACATTGCTGGATACGCCGGCGCTCGTATCTATGATGATGATGTCCGCGCTGGAAAGGGTATCCAACTCTTTGATAAAGCTTGTCCTCTGTTCGTCGCTCATATTGGCAATTTTTGAGAAACCCGATGCTCCAGCTACGATGCTTATACCATACTCGGTTTCTACCAGGATTTCACGCATGGTTTTTTGCTTACGAATCACGTGGTACAGATTCCATTTAGGTATCATTTTGAGCATCACGTTTACGTTGGCAAGGCCCAAATCCGCGTCCATCACTATCACTTTTTTCCCTATGCGGGCGTAGGCAAGCGCCATATTTATTGATAAATTGGTCTTCCCAACCCCGCCCTTGCCGCTTGTAACCGTTATGATGCGTGGTTTTTGGGGTTTAGCGCCCCGCGGCGGCAGATTGCCCGGAGCGCCCTCTTTGGCGCGCACCAATTCCCTAAGCTGTTCGGCTTGATCTTCCATTTGTTCTCCTGAAAATACACCTAATAAACTTATCGGTAGAAAAATTGACATGGTTAAGGGGCTAACGCCAAAAGGCGCGGCGGGCGGTAAAAAATTATGGAGAGCCGGCAGACAGGTGCCAACTCTCCATGTAAGGACGGTCTTTACTTTCCTATGCTGATGACACGTTTTTGCGCCTCGGCCCGTTTCTTGATATTGAGTGAGAGCAGGCCGTTTTTGAACGTAGCGGAAATATTCTCACTGTCGGCGTTATCCGGCAGTTTGAATGAGCGGCTAAATACATCCAGTTGCCTTTCGCGGATGATATAGTTCTTGCCGTCGTTCTTTTTTTCCGATTCAAATTCCTTTTTCGACTGAATGGTCAGGACTCCACTGTCAATCGCCAGCTCGATGTCCTTTTCTTCGCAGCCGGGAAGATCCGCCTCGATATGGTAGGCATCGTTGGTTTCGTGGATGTCAACGCGGGGATACAAGCCCTCCGGTCCGGATTGTGAGCGGCTGAACGGCGACTCACCAAAGACCGACTCCATAAAACGGTTGATGTCAACCATTGTTTGCCCAAGTTCAATGGGCCTGTGCAGGGTTAAAGATTTCATACTGAACCTCCAAATTTTTGAATCTTTTTTGATTCATTTTTATAAATTCACGGCATAATCATGCCATGGTTTTCCGCGCCCGGGGCCGGAACACGCCGTGTCCCCAAGTTTGCACTCACATTATTTGACAAGCAATAAATGTGCCAAGCCCTGGCTATATTAGGTGTATTTATGTTAAGTTATTATAATATAAATACTTAACAAAAAAACAAAGGATCACGCCGCACTGCCGGATAAATTTAAATGTGTCATTATGATGCTTGCAATGTCGAATCATTTTTTACTTGTATCGATTTGATACAAATTCCCATCGCTTGACCAAAAAAATTATTCTCTGTAGACTTAGATAAAATAACCGTACGGAGGTTTTTATGAAAGTTGCCATTAATGGCTTTGGACGCATAGGACGTCTCGTGTTTCAGGCACTTGTCGGGCAAGGTTTGCTTGGAAAAGATAAGATTGATGTGGTGGCTGTTGTTGATATTTCAACCGATGCTAAATATTTTGCTTATCAATTAAAGTATGATTCGACACAAGGCAGGATGAACGCCAAAATCAGCGTGAAAGGTGAAGATATTCTTGTAGTGAACGGACATGAGGTCAAATGCATATCGGGCAAAGGACTTACGCCCGCGCAATTACCATGGAAAGATCTCGGTGTAGAGTATGTGATTGAATCAACAGGACTTTACACCAACGAAAAGGCTTACGGTCATCTGGAGGCCGGCGCCAAAAAGGTTATCATTTCGGCGCCCGGAAAATCTGCCGATCCTTCAAAACCGATAAAAACTTTTGTGATGGGCGTGAATCAGGATGAGTACAAGGCCGCCGAACATCACGTTATTTCCAACGCAAGCTGCACTACAAACTGCCTTGCGCCGCTAGTTCATGTAATATTAAAAGAAGGTATCGGCATAGAGACCGGCCTGATGACGACCATACATTCATATACCGCGACTCAGAAAACAGTTGACGGGCCGTCAAACAAGGATTGGCGCGGCGGCAGAGCGGCGGCAATCAACATCATCCCGTCAACCACAGGCGCCGCGAAAGCGGTGGGTGAGGTGCTTCCTTCCACAAAAGGTAAACTTACCGGCATGAGCTTCCGCATCCCAACCCCGACCGGTTCTGTCGTAGACCTGACTTTCCGTGCCACACGGGATACTTCCATTGAAGAAATCGATAAAAAACTGAAGGAAGCTTCAAAAAGCTACCTAAAAGGCGTTCTTGATGTTGCCGATGAAGAAATCGTCTCTACCGACATAATTCATAATGTCCACTCCTCGATTTACGACAGTCTGGCAACCTTGCAAAACAACCTGCCCGGTGAAAAGCGCTTTTTCAAAGTTGTCTCGTGGTACGACAACGAATGGGGCTACTCCAACCGTGTAGTGGATCTGTTAAAGTTCATAGGCGGCAAGTAGCTTTCCGGCTTTAGGCCGCCCAAACCCCTGGCTCTTGCGGCGGTATGATATTTGCCGCCGTAAGAGCCGCCAGTGGGTTTAAATATGCCGGTAGATTCGTTGTTGCCCCTGTTATTTGTAGGGTTTTCATTGATTCTTTAATATCAGACTCCGTGTAGCAAGTGCGCAAAATTTGTTGCACGGAGGCTCATTTGGCGGGAATTGCGGGAGAAATCAAAACCTGCCCTTATAATTTGGTTTATGGGCAAGGTCAAACATTAGATACATCCGGTTTAGCAATCCTGGATCATTAGGGAAGCACTGATTTATTAATAAGGGGGGCGCTATTTCCATGCCTTTTCAGGCACATAGCCGCCTGCCTGTCGCGCCCCCCTGTCTCCATCCCGCGCAAGCGCGGTATTCCGCCACCCC
>JAITAE010000157.1 GCA_031284295.1 Spirochaetaceae bacterium | reverse complement strand
GTATTATAGCGGAACGCTTTAAACAAACGCCAGCCCTTTAGGTGATAGGACTTTTGTGTATGTTTGCGGTACTGAGGACAAGCGTCCTTATCCTGCGGATACTCGGCACGATGGGCATCTTTGTGATGGAAAAAATAATGGGGCTCATACTTGCCGGTTTTTCAGTACAGCTCATCTATAACGGGCTCGTAATCTCAGAACAAACCCGCTCCACAGCAGATACCCTATCCCCGGATATGTACCCATATACTCGATCTCCCGCCACGATGTCATTCGGCCCGAATCTTTCAAACCCCGATAGCTTTTCCCCGTGGTAGCGCTGGAATGACAAGCATAGCTCATCGGGATGACAGGGCGCGATACCCTCTATGGACTCCTCCCTCTTTTGAGCCGCCAGAAAGCATCGGCTTCTTTTTTTTCGAAAAAATCAAGCAAAATTGAATATTACGCCAAAAATTCAGTATATCACGGAGAAAACGCTGCGTACCGTTCCGGTACGCAGCGGCTCCCTGACCGGCGCTCTAAGCGTCCGGAACTTTTTTTAAGAGGGCGTTATGAACAATCTCAATTCTATCTTGATCGAGGGCAACCTGGTACGTGATCCGATATTACGTTCCACTGCCAAGGGTACACCATTGTGTACTTTCAGTCTTGCTTCCAACCGCTACTGCAAACATGATAGCGGTTTGGAGAAAGAAGTAAGTTTTTTTGATGTAGAGGCGTGGTCAAAACTTGCGGAAAACTGCCACGAGCTCGGGCACAAAGGCAGAGGCGTAAGGGTCGTAGGACGTTTGAAGCAGGACCGCTGGAACGACACGGAGGGAAAAACCCATTCCAAAGTAAGCATTATAGCGGAACACATTGAATTCCGCCCGGATTTCAAGAAAGACGGCGAAAACGGCGCTTGCCCGCAGGCAGGTGAAGTTTCAGAAATCGCAAAAGCCGCGGCGTTTCACCAAAAGGAGGCGATGGTTTAACTGAAACGGCCGCCTTTAATTAAATTTCAGACGCTCAAAGTTTAAAAATAATGAAGGTACCGCCGCTTCATTCTTTGAGCGTCCATTTAATCATTTAGGATAGTAAATATCATCGTTGTTCCTGCTTCCACCGGGACTGCCGGGACTGCCGGATGGGGCGGCTCCGCCGCCGCCTGAGCCTATTTTGTAACCCAGCAGGAATTCAAATTCAAAACCCATGTTAAAATTTCTGGCTACAGGATTGCCCGCACTCAGTATATTGTGCAAAAAAGCACTATCCAAAGGGCTGTTAAGCCTGTAATTTATCAAAAGGCCGCCGCGGAAAAACATTTTATCACTTATATCGATGTCAACGCCGCCCCCGGCCTTAAACGCCAGTACGGACCAGTCGGATGCCTGTCCGTAGTTGTTGCCCTTTCGCGCGTTCCGCGGCTCATAGTCTTTTGAAAAAGTCTGGGACAGGCCCAGGATGCCCTGTATCCCCGCCGTGGCAAAAACGGTTACGCTGTCCAGAGGGAACGGGTACTTGAAGTACACCCCCAGCCCTATATTCGATCCTGCCAGATGGTAATCATCACCTATAAAAGTGTACGGCTTCAGCATATTGTGGTATATAAAACCGGTAAAAGAGCCACAAAAACTTAAATCCGCCACCAAAAAACCTTTTTCAAAAAAAACCATCGCGCCAAAATTGAACTGATTATACGACTGGCGCGGCGCCGATCCGTCACTTAATTCAGTTGAAAGCGCGTCAAAGTTCGCGCCGAGGCTGAACCCGTAACCGGTATTAAAATCGAATGAAAATACAGGCGCCGATAAAAAAATAACGCCGATAGCCAAATACACTTTTTTGTTCATAAGCGCTCCTCCCAAAAGCTGTTTTACACCGGCAGACCAACCCGTTCATTACGGCGAAGGTGTATCTCCCAATACTTCAAAACTGAATGTGAATTCCCGTATGTTTGAACCCCCGTACGGCTTTCGCAGTTCAGCGTGGATAGTTATATCTACAGACTCTTCATCATAAAGCGGCGCCGCGTTTTCTTTAAGATACGGCTTGATCGACTGCGTCTTGTCATCCCATACCAGAGCGAAATTATCTTTGCTGTAAATAGACGGATCAGCAAGTTCAAACCAGATTCTGTGTATCATGTTTGTCGTATTTTGTCTTGGGTCCGTGCCATCATCGATCGCGGACTTTTTTGCAGGCTCGTACAGAGGCCGCAGAAGCAAAGGCACAGGCACAGACACAGGCGACGTACCCGCGCGTGCGGATATGCTGCCCGCGTATATATTACCATTACCATTAGTAGCAGCAACATTGTTGTACTGCAGCGTTTCTTCAACAACAGACCCCGCCCCTACACTATAAGAACCTACCGGCGGCGTCGGATTTTGAAATGTTACGCTTGTAAGCTCTACCTCATTAAAGTTTACCCCGCTATAGTCGATGTTGTACTTTTTCTTTGTGCCGTCCCTGTAATCTAACTCTATCATGGCCGTGGCGGGGTCGGCTTTCTTTGAAATCAGCACCATGTAACCGCCGCGGGCCTTACCGTTAGCGTTCTTGAAACTGTTTGGCTTATTACCATTTGAGTAATAAGCTATTTTTTGCATTCTGCCACTGTTGTTAGGTTTAAATATTTCATTTTTTGTTTCGGTCTTGCGGTAATCTAACGAGTAAAGATAAAGGCTCTCATTGGTTTCGGTAATCGTTACATCCACATTATCTTCCACAAGCCCGCGGATCACGACGGCCGAGTAAGGGGCCGCCATCACCCATTCCGCCGAAAAATCGAGCCCTCCTATCGCAAGGGAACCGCCCGTGTCAGCCGATAATGTACCTATCTTAAAATCTCCGTAGCCGCCGTAGCTGCCGCCGGACATGGTATAGCCGTATGTTCCGTATTCGCCGGTGGAATTGGTTCCGGCTACCAATATATCACTCCACAGCAGGCCTTCCGGTATGCCGCTGTCAATGGTTCCTTTCAGAACTATATGGGTTACGCCGTCAGATGTCATATAGGCTTGGTTTATGTACAATCCTTCCATGTTTGACCGCATGGTGTTCGTTCCACCCAGGTCATTGGGCGGACTGTACCAGGGCAGTGAAAAATTGCCGATGTCAACGTCCGTTACAAAAACCGGCACCGATCCCAAACAGCTCCCGGATATAAGAGCGGCGGCAATCAACACAAATTTCGCTATATTTCGCATTACAGAAAGTTTTTCCCCCAATAAAACATTAATATGCGGCATTTTCACCCTCCCGCGCTACTTCTTATTATCGGTAAAAGCGGAAACATCCTTTATGTCGCGTATGTCGCGCAGTATTACGACCAGCATGATGAGCCCCTGTACCGTGAATGCCAGTATAAGGCTGTATATCGCGCCGTTCATGTAGAAATGGCGGACAAGCGCCGGACAACTGAGTATCGCCATACCGGCCCCGGCAGCGCCCGCTATCAAAGATTCCACACGTTTCCGCATCGCTATGAGTATGCTTCCCAGCACCCCGCAGCCCAGCAAAAAACCTGAAGCTATCAGCGTGGGCATTAAAATAAAACTGTACGACAGTATCTTTTCCCCGAATACAAGCTTTAACGCAAAGCGCCCCCATACAAGCGAAGAAACACTCATTAATACTGTTGCCGCAATTACGCAAATGCCCATACGAAATGTCATACGTCTTATGATATAGTATTTTTTTTCGGCATACAGTCCGCTCAATCCGGGAATAAAAACATTCAAGGTTGGCCCTGTCAGGAACGGCAAAACAAACATGATTAAAGTTATTGAAGAAAAATAGCCTAACTCTTCCATGGAATATGTCTTTTCGATGACATAACGTGTAAAAAATGTCATGCAAAAGTATGTAAGACTTTGCAGTACCAGCACAAAAGACGGGAGCAATACATTGATTATATCGCGTTTTACCGCCTTTGCCGTGAATCCCGCGCGGCGCGTAGCGCGCGGAATGTCAAACAGGACAAAGACCGGCAAAAAAGCCGCCGACATGGCAAGAACGGCCTGCGGCAATTCCCAAAAATACAGCGCGGTACAGAATGCCAAAAAAGTAATACCTCCCTTGATGCAGTTCGATATGCCTATAGATTTGTAGTCTTCAAATTTTTGAAGAACACAAAGATAGACGCCGGCCAGTCCTTCCAGCAGCCTGTACAGCAGCAAAGCCGAGCAACATAACAGCGCGCTGCGGGAAAAATCCGCAAAAAACAAAGCCGCCGCAAAACATACAAGCGCCGCGGCGCTTGTACATATCCGCGCCGCGATATAAGTGCCGTCCGTGTGCCGTCCGGTAACATCGCTTATCTGGTAATTGCCCATGCCAAAGGCCGCAACCGTCGCAAAAATATTCGTAAATGTGTAGGAAAGCGAATAAACGCCGGCGTCTTCCGCCCCTTTCATCCGCAAAATCATAATTGTAAGCAGGTATTGAAAAAAGCAGTATGTAAAAGAACCCACACTGTTGTAAAAAATATTACGGTTAAAGGCCGTGTTCAGATTGTTTAGTAATTTCAAAATACTGATTTTGACAGCGGCAAACAAAGCCCGCGGTTTAAACCTTGCGCCTTATCACGTCAAAACCGCAGTAAGGCGCAAGCGCCGCCGGAATTTTAACAGTACCGTCCGCCTGCTGGAAATTTTCGATAATGGCTATCATCGCGCGCGATACCGCGACGGCGGTGCCGTTCAGCATGTGGACGAATCTGTTTTTCCCGTCCGCGTCCTTGTAGCGGATGTTAAGCCGGCGCGCCTGGTAGTCGGTACAGTTTGACGTGGAGGTAACCTCCCCATACTCGCCGCCGTTCCTGCCGGGCAGCCATGCCTCCAAATCCCATTTACGATAGGCGGGCGCTCCCAGGCTGCCGGCGCAGGTGTCCACAACACGGAAGGGTATCTCAAGTCCGCTGAAAATTTCCTCCTCGATAAGCCGCAGTTCCTCGTGCAGCGCGTCCGACTGTTCCGGCAGACAGTAAACAAACATTTCCAGCTTTGTAAACTGATGTACACGGTACAGTCCTTTGGAAAACTGCCCCGCCGCGCCCGCTTCCCTGCGGAAACAGTGCGAAAGGCCCGCCATCCGTACCGGCAGTTCGTCCGCCGGAATTATCGTGCCCGAATAGTAACCGCCCAGCGTTATCTCCGCCGTCCCGACAAGGCAGCCCGAACCGTCCTCCAGGCTGTAAATATTGGTTTCCGCCCCGCGCGGGTTGAAGCCTATCCCAGACAGTATCTCGTCCTTCGCAATATCCGGTGTAATGAACGGCGTAAAGCCTTTTTTTTGCAGAATATCCAGGGCATAGCGAACCAGGCCCAGTTCCAAAAAGACGCCTTCGTTTTTTAGGTAATAGAATTTCGCGCCCGATACCTTGGTCGCCGTATCAAAATCAATAATATCCAGTTCCTGCCCAAGCACAACATGGTCACTGGGCTGAAAATCAAACTTTCCGGGCTCACCGACGCGCTTTACCTCTATGCAGTCTTCATCGTCCTTGCCGGCGGGCACATCCGGGTGGGCCATGTTCGGAATTTTCCGCGCTTCCGCCTCCATCTCCGCCTCGGTTTGCTTCAGAGCCGCCTCCGCAGCCGCGATCTCGTCCTTTATCTTTTTGCCTTCCTCGATGATCAGGGCGCGTTTATCGTTGTCCAGTTTGCCTTTCATAGCGGCGGAGTTGTTGTTTCTGTCGCGCTGCAAGCCCTGCAGCTTTGTGCTAAGCTCTGTCCGCTGCCGGAACAGCCGCGCCACAGCGTCCGCGTCCGCGTCCATGAACCGGTTCTTTATGTTCGCCTTAACCGCGTCCAAATTATCGACAATGAATCTGTAATCAAGCATGTTTTTATGATACCTCTTGTCCCGCCTTTGTCAACGCCCCACCAGTGGGTTTAAAGTCCGCTACGCGGTAGCATACCGCCAAACGCCTTTTAAATGCACAGGTATGTCAGTTGTTGTCCCTGCAATTAGCTAGGTTCACAATGATTCTTGATATGAAGAGGGCGCTGTTTTCCATGCCGTTACCGGCATATAGGGGCATCACCCCCCCCCCCCCCCAGCCCGATAACGGCGCGCGAAACATTGAGCGCATTTAGGCAAAAAATGCCGCAGCAAGCTCGTTTCCTTCCTTATGTAGCTAAGCGTGCGGTAGAACGTCAGGCAAAACAGCTTAAGCAAGCGTGCTTGCGACACGCTGTTTTGTGAAGCAAACTCCGGAAATAACCGGCGCAGCCGGTTATTCACCCCCCAATCAGCCGCCTGCGCCTGCGTGGAGGCCACTAGGGTAACGCTGATTATTGCGGGGCGTCATAAAGAAAACTCCGGCGGTATCTTGCAAAAAGCGGGACTCAAGACCCGGCGCGCGCCGGGCCGGACGCTATGTAGGCTTCGAATGAACCTGAAAGACGAATGCCTGAGTATTCGGCTATAAACACACTCTCGCCGCGCCCCACCGGAATTTCTCCCCCGTCCCTAAGGCAAATGCAAA
>JAITAE010000149.1 GCA_031284295.1 Spirochaetaceae bacterium | reverse complement strand
TGAACGCGGCGGGATATGTTCTGGACGGCGAAGCCACCGTAAAGAAGAATTTCGGCATCACCCTGCCATTGCTTATCAAAGAGAACGGGGTGTTCACCGTCAATATTCCGGGGGTAATTGATACGAGCACGAGCCCTGAAACTTGGCCTGCATTGTGGATAATTACTGATCCAGGCCAGACTCCGGCTGTGAGTATCACAGGCGAGAACGGCTCCTCCATAGTGGTTACAGCGCAGACGGTGGCTAACTACTTCGGCAAGATAATCCTTCAGACCGTGAATGGTACCGTCAACAACTACTACGATAACAGCGGTACTTTATTGCCTGTTACTAATAGTCCGGCTAATCCGCAAGTCCAAATCGACTATGGCACCTACAATTGGACCGCCGATTGCAACAGCAGCGCTAGCGGTGAACAATCCGGCTGGTTGAAGCAGTAATAACCGGTAACACCTGCCGGCGGTGTTCGCAGCCGGTGTAACAAGAGGGGGCCCAAAAGGCCCCCCTCTTTCACGCCCCCCCTACCCCATGAATGACTGCCCCGCCGCTTTGTTTCCATACCGTCTTCTTCAGATGTTTTACCCATCGTGTGCTCATACCGGGCTTCCGGGCCGCCACGGGCGCGCCTGCTTTACCGTGTAGACCCCGTCCAGAGCGCCCTTAATAACCGCCAGCCGGGCCAGCTCTTTGCTGCTCATCATATATTTCATCCTCCTATTTTAGCCGAGGGGGTGAACTTATCACTTGTTAGCGACACTCCCGAAATTTTCTCTTGACAAGTTTTTGTTGTCCTGTTATCGTTAACATACTAAACATATGTATTTAGCATTTTTATTAAAACAGTAGGAATACTGTAAGAAGGAGCGTATTATGAAAAAGAGGGTTTTCTTCGCGGCGGCAGGCCTTGTGGCCGCAGTTTTGGCCTTTGGGCCAGAATCCGCCTTTGCAAGGGGAACAAAGGCCGGTACGGGGAATGTTGTCAATATTGCGGGGAGCGGCAGCCCAAAGCCCTACCAGTATCTGGACGACAAGGGGCAGCTGCTCGGTTATGACGTTGAGGTTGCCAATGAGATCGCAAAACGCATAGGCGTTACCCTGCATTGGGAACAGACGGAATTTCCCGGCCTGTTTTTGGGGCTGGACGCCAATAAATACCAGATCGTGGCGAATAACCTTTCCAAAACAGAGGCGCGGGCAGCAAAATATGTGTATGGGGAAGAATACTACCTTCGCAACCGTGACATCATCGTAGTAAAAAAAGGAACCACGGGGATCAGGGCCGTTGATGATCTTGTGGGCAAAAAGGTTCCTACAATCCCTGAGGGCAATACCTATTCCCTTTTTTTGCAGAAGTACAATGAGGAACATCCCAATGCGAAGATAGACATAGTGTTCACGGAAGCAAACGCGGTTGAACAGATAAACGGCGTGGCGCTGGGGCAATTTGACGCCCTTATCGTAGAACGCATCATCGCCGATCAGGTGATCAAGGAAACCGGGGCGGAACTGGATCTTGTTGATATTCCGGAAGAAACCGCGGAAACCATTGCCCCGGCGAAGTCCTATTTTCTTTTCTCACAGTCCGGTGCGGCACTGCGGGGTAAATGGGACGCCGCGCTGCGGGAAATGATCGCGGACGGTACCCTCAAGGCGCTTTCTCTCAAATATTTTGACTACGATTATTCCAGATAGTGCCCGGGCCCCCTGTCCGGGCGGGCAGGGGGTGTTCGGGGGAGGCGTCCATGTTTGAACGGTTTTTCAGCGTTAAATTCATGCTGAGCGTCATTCCGACGATTCTGTCGCATCTCCCCACCACGCTGTACCTTGCGCTGGCGGCGTCGCTTATCGGATGGATAATAGGCTTCTTTACGGCCCTTGTCCGTATACACAAAATACCTGTCCTTAACGCCCTTGCCGGATTTTACATTTCGGTGATACGCGGTATCCCGCTCATGGTTCAGTTGTACCTTACCTATTATGGCATTCCGGTTCTTCAGGCCTGTTTTAATATTCTTGTGGGACGGCCCGATGCTCCGGTGTATACCTTTCAGGCGATCACCTTTGCGCTTATCGCGCTGGCGTTAAACTGCGGCGCCTATAGTTCGGAAACATTCCGCGCTACCATTCAGGCAGTTGACCGGGGGCAGATAGAAGCGGCGTACTCTGTGGGACTCACAGGCATACAGACGATGAAACGCATCACGCTGCCCCAAGCCCTGGTTGTTGCCGTCCCTACCCTCAACAACAGCCTGATTAGTTATATACATGGAACCTCACTTGTATTCAGTGTAGGTGTAGTGGAAATTATGGCAGGCGCCAAACTTGTAGGCGGACGCGGCTACCGTTATCTGGAACCCTTTCTTGTCGTCGGTCTTATCTACTGGGTCATTTGTATTGCGGCGGAACGGCTTACCGCCTGGGTGGAAAAAAAGCTGAAGATTCCCGGCCATGATACGCCCTGACACGGCCTGCTCGGCATCTGAAATTTCCGATATTTTTTTCAGGAAGGAACATAATGAATTTTCAAACCCTACTGGTACATGGATATGGGGAAGCGGACCCGTCTTACAATGCGGTCTCCCTTCCCATTTACCTGACGACAACATACAGGCAGCAGAAATTCTGTGAACATGAGAAATTCACATATTCGCGGGGCGCAAATCCGACACGTCAATATCTGGAGAGCCTTATCGCGCAGATGGAAGGCGGTAAATTCGGATTTGCTTTTTCATCGGGCATGGCCGCGTCGGCAGCCGCGCTCGCCGCCCTGCATACAGGCGACAGGGTTCTTGTCACAAAAAACATTTACGGTGGAACCCTTGGTCTGCTCACTAATTTTTACAGCGATTTCGGCCTGAGTTACGGATTTGCCGATACGGGGAATATTGAAAAACTGGAAGAGGCGTTTGATGAAAAAACAAAGGCGGTGTTTATAGAAACCCCTTCCAATCCCCTGCTGGACGTTACCGACATTGAGGCGGTATCCGCTCTGGCGCACAAGCACGGGGCGATTACCATTGTTGACAATACCTTCCTCTCGCCCTATCTGCAGCGGCCCCTTGAACTGGGTGCGGATATTGTTGTGGAAAGCGCGACAAAATTTTTAAGCGGCCACAGCGATGTTATTGCCGGCATTGCCGCCGTCAACGATGAAAAACTTGCCGGAAAGGTCGGCGCTTTTCAAAGACTGGCCGGGGGCATAGCCCAGCCCTTTGATTCTTACCTTATCGTCCGGGGCATCAAAACCCTCGGTGTCCGCATAGACAGGCAGACGGAAAACGCCGGAAAAATCGCAGTATTTTTGTCAAAAGAACCGGCGGTACAGAAGTTGTACTACCCGGGCCTGCCGGATCACCCCGGTTATGCCGTCAACCGCAGACAGTCAAAGGGACCCGGTTCCATGCTCTCCTTCGATTTGTCGCCCGGATATGATACGGCGGCCTTTTTCGATTCCCTTGAATTGCTGGCTGTCGGGGCAAGTCTGGGGAGTGTTGAGACCCTCGTACAGCATCCCGCAACGGGAAGTCATTCCAATTTTACACCCGAGCAGCGCCGTGAGGCGGGTATAGGCGACAGGCTTGTCCGCATCTCTGCCGGAATTGAGGACAGCGGAGACATTATTGAGGATCTGCGGCGGGCTTTTGCGCAGAGTAAAGGGGATAATCATGCCTAACGCTGTTTCGCAGGCCCCGGCTGTACAGGTACACAACGTATATAAAAGCTTCGGTAAAAACCGCGTTCTTAAAGGAATTAGCTTTACTGTTAAAAAAGGGGAAGTTGTGGTAATCCTCGGCCCCAGCGGTTCAGGCAAGACCACGTTACTCCGGTGCATCAATTTTTTGGGAAAGGCAGATGACGGGGAACTTTTTATCGGGGATCAGCGTGTGAACTTCAGAAGCGTAAGTAAAAAGGAAATTCTGGAAATCAGGCGCAAAACGGCCTTTGTTTTTCAGAATTTCAATTTATTCAAGCATAAAACCGCTGTTGAAAATGTGATGGAAGGCCTGGTGACGGCCCGCAAAATTCCTTCCGGCCGGGCGGCGGCAATGTCGCGGGAAGCCCTGGACAAGGTCGGACTTGCCGGGAAATACGACGCCTATCCTTCCCAGCTTTCAGGCGGACAGCAGCAGCGTGTTGCCATTGCCAGGGCCATTGTTCTTAATCCGGAAGTTATCCTTTTTGACGAACCGACCTCGGCGCTTGACCCGGAACTCATAGGTGAAACGCTGCAGGTTATCAGGAATGTAGCCGGAGAAGGAAGCACGATGATCATCGTCACCCATGAAATGTCTTTCGCTCGCGAAGTGGCCAACCATGTGATATTCATGGACGGCGGCGTAATTGTCGAAGAAGGGCCGCCCGGGGAGCTGTTCGCTTCGCCGAAAGAAGAACGTACCCGGCAGTTTTTAAAGCGCATTCAGGGCGAATTTTCCTATGCGATATAATTTTTCAAAAAACATTGAAAAAGATTGCCGCCGCTCCGGATTGCACCTTTGAGACGGTTTTCATAGGTCCAACACCTTCGAAGGCTGGTATATCCCTATAGCCTGGTACTTTCCCCCGGTTATCCGGAACCAGAGCTTTAATGAACCTTTGAAAGTATCTCCGGGTTATCTGCTACATAGTTCAGCACGTCGGCCATTATGCCGGTGTAACCTTTTCCCAGGGCCTTGTATTTTTCCAGTACATCCGGCGTTATGCGGATAGTAACGGCGGGTTTTGTATGTTTCAGGCTTTGCCGTTTTTCCCGCGCCTTGGTCGCAAATTCGGCAAGCCCCGCCGGCGTGGTTACGGGGCAGTCCGGGGTATACGTTATAGTCGTTCTACTTAAGAACACTTAACTCCAATAATCATAAACCGCAGTCTGAAGCAAATCCCACAGGGGTGCCGTATCACGCAATGCGCGCTTCATATTTGCCCAATCTTTTTCTATAGGATTAAAATCAGGTGAATACGCCGGAAGTAACATTAATTTAACTTTAGCTTTCTCGCACAGCCGTTCAAGTTGTTTCTTCCTATGAAAACTCGCTCGATCCATTATTATTGTGCTGCCGGTTTCAACGTTCTTTAATAGGTTAGCTTCAAACCATATTTCAAAACGCTCCCCGGTCACGGAGCCGTTATAACATTCAGGAGCGATCTTTTTTGTCTCATTTTTGCTGTGTATAACGGCGGCCACAACATTTACCCGATGGAACTTGCGCCCGCGTTTGGTGTCCTCAACTTTTACTCCACGCAAAGCCCGTCCGTATTCCCGCTTAATATCCTCGTTTATCCCGCATTCATCCACATATACACGGTTTTCTTCCGGTATCCCGGCTATTCGCTTCAGGTACTCTTC
>JAITAE010000144.1 GCA_031284295.1 Spirochaetaceae bacterium | reverse complement strand
AATCAAAAGCCGCCGCTTTACGGAGTCATATTTACGAGTATTTTTGCCAGTTCGGGGATAGGTATTGACATATTGTTTTTTAGCCAATGCTGTATCAGGCCAATCGCGCCGTTTACAATAAAGGTGTACCAGTATTCGTTCAGTTCTTCCTGCATACTTTTATCGGAAAAATACTTAATGATAAGGCCTTTTTGCATAAAACGGCGGAAAACCTTTTTTTGAAAATCAATATCGCCGTTTCCGCCTAGTAGAATATGCAGCGAATTACTGTTGTTGGCGATAAAGTTCAGCATCTCTTCAACCATTTCCATAATATCACGCCTGCTGCACCTGCCGTCGTATTTATTCAGCATATCCTCAAACCATGCAAGATTTTCCTCCTCTATTTGCATCAAAAGATCGTACTGGTCGCGGTAATGCGCGTAAAAGGTAGTCCGGTTTATGTCCGCCTTTTCGCATAACTCCTTGATAGTTATCTTTGCGAAAGGCTTGTCCTTCATCAATTCAATCAGACTGTCCGCCAGAACTTTACGGGTATAGCGGGTCTTGCGGGTAAGTTTTATCTCTCTCATTTTCCAAAACGCCTCCGCTTCATTTTACAAATTTTTGCGCCAAAACCGACACTACGTCATGTTTTGTTTATTACACAACGAATTGAAACCGATTGCTAATTGTAAAAACAACACAGTGTTAATATAGTCTGATTATAAACAATACTCAAGGATGAAAATTTATAGATGAAAAAACTTTTTAGGTATCCGGCGCTTATGCTCGGCATAATTGCCGCGATAACCGTATTTTTCGCGTTTCAGCTTCCAAATGCGGAACTGGACAACAACAACATCAGGTTTTTACCGGCAGGGCATGATGCCCGCGTCATTTCAAACCACATTGACGATACTTTCGGCGGCAACTCAATGATACTGCTGGGGCTTGAGCGACCCTACGGAAATGTTTTTGAGCCTGAGTTTTTGAAGAAGATCAAGGATTTTGCTGACATTGCGGAGAATATCGAATTTGTAAAAGATGTTACATCGATTATGTCAACGCAGTACATAAGTGCAGACGGCGATTCTATCGTTGTTGACGATATGGTAGCTGAGGATTTTTCCGGGACGGCGGAAGAGATAGCGGAACTCAGACGGCGTATTTCATCATGGGATATGCTGCGCGGTTCCATCGTCTCCGACAACCTTTCGGCTACGCAGATTGTGATTAACCTTGATGTTACGACGGAAGAAGCCGTAGGCCCCGAAGTAACGGCGACGCTTATAAAGATAAGGGATACGGCGCGTGAAATGTTCAGCGGTATTGCGGAAGTGTATGTTACCGGGCAAACGCTCATCAACGCCACGATAAACGAATCTATGATCAAAGATAATGCGCTGCTGATTCCGCTCGTGGTGATTGTAGTGCTGGCGGTGCTGTTCTTCTCGTTCAGGCGTTTTACGTTTGTGATGCTGCCACTGGTTACCGTTCTCGCCGCGGTAATCTGGACTGTAGGCGCGATGACGCTCTTTGGCATGAAAATTTCGATTATCACTACGCTGCTGCCCGTAATTCTGGTGGCGGTGGGAAGCGCCTACGGTATTCATGTCATAACTCATTATATAGAAGACACGCGGAACCTCGATTTAACTGTTGAGGAGCACCGCGAATTGATATTTTCGCTGATGGACAGGCTGATAAAACCTGTAGCCCTCGCGGCGCTTACCACACTTGCCGGTTTTGTTTCGTTTTGTTTTACCACTGTTGTGCCGATACGGGAATTCGGTTACTGCGCCAGTTTCGGGGTGCTGGCCTGTTTTATCATCGCGGTAACTCTGATCCCCGCTATGCTGCTCGTCCGGGGTCCGCAAAAACCGCGTTCCCGCAAAAATGATGCGAGCGATGACTTTTCAAGCAAAATTATCGGCGATGGTTTTCTCGCGATTGCAAACAAAAAAATTCCGGTATTGATTTGTACGGTTCTGCTTACCGGTTTTTCGCTGTACGGCCTTTCTAAAATCATTGTTGATAATGTGCTGATAGAATTCTTTCAGAATGAGACTGAAATAAGCCGTTCCGATGAATTTATCAGAAAGTATTTTGGCGGATCAAAAGATTTGACGCTGGTTGTCGAGGCGGATACTTCCGAGGAACTGCTGGATCCGGCGGTTTTGAGCGCTATAGACGGCCTCTCAGTCTTTCTGATGGAACGCGCCCCGCTTACCGGAAAAGTCGCGGGTTTTACCGATATTATCAAGCGGATAAATCAGGTTTTTAATGCTGATGAAAGGCCGGAGGGTTTGCCTGTCCGAAACAGTGTTCCCGCGGCTTCCGAAAGCGGTTTCGGCTTTGGCGGTTTGCCGGATGATGATTTCGGCTTTGGTGGTTTGGACGATGATTTTGGGTTTGGCGGCTTTGAGGCGGAACCGGAGTCGCCAAGACCGGAGTCGCCGAAATCGACGTACAGCCTTGAGGAATACAGCGCCGCCGACCTTATTGCCCTGCTGGACAGCGCTGCGGGAAAATCCGTCGCGTTGAACGGCAATGATCTGGTGCGGGAGGTAAAGCGGCTGGTAAACTACGACGGCTTTGCATACTACGAAATACCGGTTGATCCTGAACGTTACGGCATGAGTTCCACGGACGAACTGCGGCTCCTCGTTTCAAACTACCTTGTATTGCTTGCAGGCGGCGATAATTCATCGTACTCAAACGATCCGATAGAACCGACCGCGATAAAAACGATGATCCAGCTACGCGCCACCGGAAACCGTGAAATCCTCGAAGTCGTCGATATAATTAACGGATATATCGACGCGAATTTTCCGAAAAATGTGCGTACTATTATCGGCGGCAGCGCCACTCAGGAGGCAGCGGTTACCGGCCTCATCGTAAACGCTCAAATCGTATCGGTGGTGATTTCTGTTATCATGGTGCTTATCATTGTGGGGCTTTCGTACCGTTCCATCTGCGCCGGAATCATCGCCGCCGTTCCGCTTATGATAGCGGTTCTATGCAATTTTGCGGCTATGGGCTATCTCGGCATAAAACTCAATATCGGAACGGCGCTTATCGCCAGCGTCGCGGTGGGCATAGGCATAGATTACACGATTCACTTTATCGAATTCTTTAAGCATGAGTATCAGCGCGAGCATACGCAGGGCGGTGATTTCCTAAAGCGGACATTTACAGGCTGCGGCAAGGCAATTCTTATCAACGCTCTGTCGGTAGGCGCGGGTTTTGCCGTACTGACATTTTCGCGGTTCAGAATACTTGCCGAATTCGGCGGCTTAATCGCGCTGAGCATGATAATTACCGCGCTCGTGAGCCTTATCGTGATACCGGTACTGCTTACCACGGTTAAACCTAAATTTATTTACGGGGCTGCAACATAAGCCCACGCCGCCCGCTCCCCGCCGGAAAGAATTCTGTAAGGGGGGGGTATTTATCATTTGATAGGAGAAATTGTAAATGAAAACAGTATTGAAACGCGCCGTAATCTTTTCGGCGTCATTGGTTTTGGGAGCGGCATTTTTGTACGGTCAGGACGCCGCCACCATTGTAGACAAAGCGCGTAACAGAATCAAAGCCGATACTACATCCACACGCTCGCGGATGGTAATTACCGCTAAGGGTGGCGGTACTTCAGAGCGCGTGATCGACCAGTATTCAAAGGATGGGCCTGCCGGAACGCGCATGATAATTGAGTTCAAGCGCCCGGCAAGCGTAGCGGGTACGCGCTTCCTTACGATGGACAACGCATCGGGCGGCGAAGACCGCTGGATATTCCTGCCAAGCCTTGGGAAAACGCGGCGGATCGCTACCTCGGAAGGGGGCGGCAGCTTTATGGGAACGGATTTTTCTTACGACGATATTTCCTCCACCGACAGAAGCGTTGATGCGGACACTCATTCCATTTTGCGTGAAGAGACACTGAACGGCTCTCTGTGCTATGTGATTCAATCGGTTTCAAAAGACAGCGCATATCAGTATTCAAAAACGATTTCATGGATTGACAAGGCGAAATCACTGATATATAAAAGTGAAATGTACAATAAACGTAATGAATTGGCCAAAATAATGGAAATATCAAACTACAAAGATGTTCAGGGCCGGCTTACTCCGGTACAAACAAAGATATCGACACCTGCCTCCGGCACGTCAACGACGGTTTTTATGGATATTGTTAAATATGACGATCCGATACCGGACGGGGTTTTTACCGTAAACTATCTTGAAACAGGGAGGGTTAGCTAGTGCGTAAGTTTGTACTTTTGTTGACAATTTTTTCGCAGGTTTTTGTCGCGCCGCTTTTTGCTCAGGATTTCGGGTTCGGATTCAGCGGTGATGACGAGGCGGATTTCGTCAGCCCGGCAGGATCGGGCCTGCCTGTGGTTGAGATAGGCGGCGAGGTTTCGGCCTCTATCATCGGATATGGCGAAGATTTTGCGAACGGGGCAAGCAATGTAAAATTCGGCGATATTTTTTCAGGCAAGCTGAATTTTTCCATATCGTCCTCCATCGCGGACGGGATTATCAAATTGAAGCTGTATCCTGACATGAATCCGGTAAGCGTTGCCGACGTCATTGACGAGGGTTATGTCCGTCTGTATTTCGGGAATGTTGATATTGAGGGCGGATACCGTAAACTCACCTGGGGCAAGGCGGATAGTTTTGGCCCGCTGGATGTTGTAAACCCGATAGATTCGTCCAAAGTATTTACCGAGATGGCTGACAATACCGATCTCATGGGCGTTAAAATTACCCGCCCCATGCTCCATGTCTC
>JAITAE010000124.1 GCA_031284295.1 Spirochaetaceae bacterium | reverse complement strand
TCTAAACAGCGGCCTGGTCCAGCGCCACAGCCTGCGGCATCTTTGACTGTACGCGCTCAATGTTTCGCGCGCCGTTATCGGGCTGGGGGTAGCGGAAGACCCGCGCAGCGGGGCTGTAGCGAGGGGGGCGCGACGATTAGGCCCCTATGTGCCGAAGGCGGTATGGAAAACAGCGCCCCCCTTTGTATTAAGAATCATTGTGAACCTAGCTAATTGCAGGGACAACAACTGACGTACCCGCGTATGTTAAAGCCGCTGGGGTATGCTACCGCGGAGCGGACTTTAAACCCACTGGTGGGGCGGGTTGTCAGGAACGCGGATCTACGATATATTTAATGAAATTATGCGTACAGAAAGCGACATACTGGGGGAACTTAGACTGCCGGACGATGCGTTGTACGGCATACACAGCCTGAGGGCCAGGGACAACTTCGCGCTGAATTACAGGAAGACGAACCCGCGCCTCCTCCGTGCGATAGTTACCGTGAAAAAGGCCGCCGCGCTTACATGGGCAAACCTGGAAAAAAGTGTTTTGAACAGCGAGGCTGGAGCGAAAAAGTTCGGCGCGGTTGCCGCGGCCTGCGATGAACTGCTCGCGTGTGAGGACGATACCGGGCTGTTCAACGGCGCCTTCATCACGGACGCGCTGCAGGGCGGGGCCGGCACTTCTACAAACATGAATGTAAACGAGGTGATCGCAAACCTTGCACTGCTCAGGCTGGGCGAAAAGCCGGGCGCCTACGACATTATCCACCCGCTTGACGACGTGAACCGCGGGCAGTCCACGAATGACGTGTACCCCACCGCGCTGCGCATAGCGTCAATCCTGCTGCTCCGCGAGCTAAGCGATTCGTGCGCAATGTTACAGGAAGCCTTGCAGAAAAAAGAGAATGAATACGACGGGATAAAAAAACTTGGCCGCACGGAGTTGATGGACGCGGTTCCCGTTACGCTCGGCGCGGAGTTCGGCGCTTACGCGCAGGGCATAGCCCGCGACCGCTGGCGGCTTTACAAGGTCGAGGAACGGCTCCGGCAGGTAAACATCGGCGGCGCCGCGGTGGGCTTGCTGAGCGCGGATGACAGGGAACAGCGCGCGCTCCACCACAAGTATCAGTTTGGCATCATCGAAAAACTCCGTGAATTGACGGGGATAGGGCTGGCGCTTTCGGAGTACCCGATGGACATAACGCAGAATAACGATGTGTTTGTCGAGGTTTCCGGCCTGTTGAAGGCGCTTTCCGTCAATCTGATGAAGATAGCGGGGGACTTCAGGCTGATGAACAGCGGGCCTGCGGGGGGCATAGGGGAGCTTAAACTTGCGCCCGTGCAGGCGGGCAGCACGATAATGCCGGGCAAGGTAAACCCCGTGATCGCGGAAATGACGATGCAGGCCGCAATCAAGGTTCAGGCCAACGATTACAGCGTATGCGCCGCCGCCTCCCGCGGCGAATTCGAATTGAACGCGCTTGTGCCGCTGATTGCCGACGCGCTGCTGGAAAGCCTCAGCCTGCTGGACAGGACGGTGTTTCTGTTCAGGACAAAATGTGTCGAAACCTTGACGGCGAACCCTGAACGCTGCAAAGCGAACCTGGAAGCCGCCCCGTACTTTGCCGCCGCCTACGCCCCGCTTATAGGCTACGATACGGTCAGCCGGATAATCACGGATTCCTCCGGTCGCCCAGCAAACGAAATTCTTGAAAAACTGGCGGCGGCCCGGCTCAACGCTCCGTCAACAGGGCGGGGATGAACAATGAGCAATGGGGAATGAGCAATGGGGAATAATGAACCTTCCCCCCTGAAGGGCTTTTTAACTATTTGGCAGGCTGACGGATGGAAAGCCCCGCCGCTTGCGCTCAAGCGGCGGAATGACAAGTCCTCACTACCTCCAATCCGCCGCCCCGACAGTCGACCCTTTAATGAACGGGTCTCCATAAATCCTCATAAATCAGAGAAAAAATCCGGCATTCGTACTTTCATACATTTTACTTGCATATTTATAGATAATGTATTAGCATAGATAAAGTGATTTAATCACATAAAAGTTTTTGTTTTACGGAGGAAAAAAGTATGAGAACATTTTTTTTACGTGCTCTTGCGGTTCTTGTAGCTGTAAGTTCTATTTTTGTGGCTGGATGTAGCAAACGCTCCAGCAGCACGGCGGATAATGCAAAGGCAGCGGCAAAGATAGTGGTTACCTTTGCCGGAACCGAGGCCCCTTCAACCGGGCAGAGCCGCATGATGCAGGAAGTCGCGGACGAATTGAACGGGTCCGGACGGTTTGATGTTACCGTACAGGTTAATGGCGCGTTGGGAAGCACCGACGACCTCGTATCGCAGGCACAGAGCGGTGTACCGCTCGTGATACCGTCCGATCCTGGACGCCTGGCCAGCCAGTTTCAGATCCCCGACCTAAACATCCTGATGGCCCCCTATGTACTGACGGATATCAAGGTCCTTGAAAAACTGCCGGACACGGCGATCTTTAAAGAATGGCAGAAGCAGCTTGAAGCGCAGGGAGTCACGTTTGTCGCGGACATGTACAATGGTTTCCGTAGTTTTTACACCGTTACACCCGTTAAAAGAGTGGCCGACCTTAAAGGGCTCCGCATACGCGGTTTTGGCAACAACATCGGCAACGCGCTTGCCAAGTATCTCGGTTTTGCCAACATCGGCATCCCGTGGGGCGAAGTGCTGCCCGGCATACAGCAGAAGACGCTGGACGGTTGCGAGGTACAGGTTGCTACCGCTTTCGGTTCGGCGATCTACGAAGTTGCAAAGAATCTTGCTCTGACCAAACACTATATGCTGCAGTCATCCTTCGTATGTTCTACCGCGCTCCTCAATCAGATGCCCGAGGCGGACAGAAAACTGTTCCTCGATACGATTAAGAAAACCGCCAAAAAGTACGGTGACATCGTAGCTTCGGAAGAAGACAGTTTCTACCAGCAGATGAAGGACAAGGGCGTTACTATAACTGAAGTCGATCTAAAAGAATTTGGAGACACCATAGCTCCGCTGTATACCAACAATGACCTGGGGCTTTCTCCCGGTCTCAAAGAAAGGCTGTTCAAAGAACTCGGCCTTTAGGCCGCCCTTCACCGGCGCCTAAATATTGTGGGATGAGGGCTTGTTTCGATTCGGTTTGAAACAAGTCCTCGTCATCCCCTGCTTTAATTATTCGGGCCGGTTAAGAAACCGGCCATTTTGTTAAGGTGGTTATTGCGGTTTTCAAGGCTAAAACCTTGCAAAACCGCAGGTTTAAAGGTTGCGAGGCAGGTAGAGTTTGCCTCTCCAAAATCGCCCCTTTTGGAACCGCCTCATTTCATTATAATTGTTAAATAGAGTTCGGCGGAGATTTATTCCCGCGAACCCTGCTCCGAGGGAATTTTATGCGAAAAGTGTATCGATTTCTTTGCAAGGCCGAAGTAATAGCCTGCGGGACGGGTTTTATATTCCTTGTCGCGTTCGTTTTTCTATCGGCAATTCTTCGCTTTTTCCGTGTTTCCATGGCATGGAACATAGATCTTGCGATGTTACTGCTTGCGTGGACGGCGTTTTTGGGCGCCGATATAGCGTGGCGGGACGGCCAGCTTGTCGGCATCGATATAGTAACCCGCCGTTTGCCGCGGATTATTCAAAAAATAATCAAAATTCTGTTATACATAATTATATTCTGCGCCCTCGTCATAATAGCCGCTTTTGGCATAAAGCTTGCTATCGCGGAGCGGCTGCGGACATACCAGTCAATACCGGTGCCGTACTCGGTGGTTACCCTCAGTATAGTTGTTACGGCCCTGTCAATGATGTTGTCAACCATAATAAAGATACGCCGCGCCATATTTAAGCATGATGAAAAGGAGGAAAAGGAATGACGCTGTTACTCGTCTGTTTTGTTGTTTTTTTGGTGCTGGGAATGCCTATCGCTTTTGTGATAGGGCTTGCCGGTTTCGCATACTTCTCATCGGTACCTTTTCTTAACTTTCAAACCGCTACCCAGATGATAGTCGCGCAGAGTCAATCCTTCGCGTTCCTGGCGGTACCCTTTTTTATATTTGCCGGTAATTTGATGAATGTATCCGGCATAACCGACCGGCTACTCGGCCTTGCCCGCCTGTTGACGCGCCGGATGTACGGAGGTACGGCCCAGATAAGCGTCGTCATGAGTACGCTGATGGGTGGCGTTTCCGGTTCCGCAACGGCGGACGCCGCTATGGAAACCAGGATACTGGGCCCGGAAATGATGCGGCTGGGTTATAAAAAAGGCTATATATGTGCGGTAAACTGCGTTACGGCCCTTATTACGGCAACAATACCGCCAAGCCTTGGACTCATCATATTTGGCTTTGTCGGAGAGGTATCAATCGGCAGGCTTTTTGCCGCCGGCCTTATCCCCGGTGTCCTGATGATGCTTTTCCTGATGGTCACCACGTCAATCACCTGCCGTATCAACAAATTCGATCCGCCAAAAACGGAGTCGCCGCCCTTAAGCGTCAAAGAAGTCTTTGAAAACCTTAAGGAATCCGTCTGGGCTCTGCTTTTCCCAATCATCCTGATTGTTGGAATCCGTTTTGGCGTGTTTACACCGTCAGAATCGGGCGCTTTTGCCGTTATTTATTCCATACTGATAGGGAAATTTGTTTATAAAGAGTTGAACTGGCAGAATTTCAAGCAGGCTCTTATCACTACGCTTAAGGACAACGGCGCGATCATGCTGATAATAGCGATGTCGGGCCCGTTCAGCTATGCGATAACATGGGTAAAACTGCCTGTCGCGCTCAGTAACTTGATATTCGGCATCACTACCAACCCGCAGGCGCTTGTGCTTATAATGTTGGGCTTCCTGTTCATAACGGGTATGTTTGTTGACAGCAACGTGAACTTCCTGCTTTTAACGCCGATTTTTCTGCCGATGGTAAAAAATGCCGGCATAGACCCGGTGCATTTTGGCGTGTTGATGGCGACCATAGTTACGCTGGGAGTAATGACACCGCCTATAGGCTCGGCCCTGTATACGGTATGCGGTATCATAGACTGCCCACCGGAAGAGTACACAAAGTATTCGCTGCCTTTCATGGCGGCGGTGCTGCTGGAACTCGCGATCCTGGTATTCCTGCCCGGTCTGGTGCTGTGGATACCGAATATGATTTTTGGTAAATAAGTCAATTCCACCGGAAATTTCAGTTTCCGGTAAAATTGACTTTAGGACTTTTGTTTTATGATGATGGATGAGGCGATTACTAAAAAGATTGAAAAATCGGCGCTTGTCGCTGTACTTGTGCTGGATGACGCGGACAACGCGATTCCACTGGCAAGAGCCTTGTTGCGCGGTGGAATCGGCGCGGTTGAGCTTACGCTCCGTACCCCGGCGGCGTTTGACGCGCTGTCTAAGTTAAAGGCTGGAGTGCCTGAGATCACCGCCGGTATAGGCACGATCCTTACGCCACGGCAAGTCAAAGAGGCGAAGGAGCGCGGCGCGGACTTCGGTGTCGCGCCCGGTTACAATCCAACCGTGCTGAAAGCGGCAAAAACCTTTGGACTTTCGTACGCGCCGGGCGTAAGCACAGCTTCCGAGATAGAGGCGGCCTACGAGCAGGGTTGCAGGACGCTGAAGTTTTTCCCCGCTGAAAGTCTGGGCGGACTTACATATCTGAAAAACGTGAACGCGCCGTATGCCCATCTGGGCATACGGTACATACCGCTCGGCGGCGTCAGCGCGGGTAACCTGAAAGCCTACCTGGAAAATGAGGCGATACTGGCCGTGGGCGGGTCATGGCTCGCGCCGCGCGATCTGATAAACGAAAAAAACTGGGATAAAATCAGCAAAAACTGCGAGGAAGCGATGAAAATTGCCCATCAAGTAAGAGGAGTATGATGTCCAAGCTAGTTACGTTTGGTGAAATTATGATGCGTCTGCAAACAAAACCAGGCAGGCGTTTCCGGCAGAGTATACCGGGCGATATGGAAGTTATATTCGGCGGCGCTGAAGCCAATGTAGCGGCCTCGTTTGTGTTACTTGGCGGCGCGGCGGCCTTCGTTACGGCCCTGCCGGAAAACCCGATAGCGGACGCCTGCATAGGCAGCCTGCGGGCCATCGGTGTTGACGTTTCAAACATGGTGCGTAGTAAGGAGGGGCGGCTAGGCATATACTTTGTCGAAGCCGGCGCAAACCAGCGTCCCAGCAATGTGGTTTATGACCGCGATTATTCATCAGTTTCCATGGAAAACGCAAGCAGTTACAAATGGGGCCGGATTTTCAGGGGCGCGGACTGGTTTCATACAACTGGAATAACGCCGGCCTTGTCAAAAATTGCCGCGCAGGCGGCCCTTAACGCGCTGAAAAAGGCGAAGAAGGCCGGACTTACCGTGTCCTGCGACCTTAATTTTCGCAAAAAACTCTGGCGCTGGAAAAATGGAATCTCTCCAAGCGAACTTGCGAGCCGCGTAATGAGTGGTCTGTTACCGTTTGTTGATGTGCTTATCGCCAACGAAGAGGATGTCGGGGATGTTCTCGGCATAAAAGACAAGGCCCTTGACACAGCGGACGGTTCCATTGACGTAAACAGGTATCCGGACATAGCCGGACAGGTGGCGAAAAAGTTTCCGAACATCAAAAAAATCGCGTTCACGCTCCGCGAAAGCATCTCGGCGACACATAACAGGTGGGGTTGTATGCTTTACGATACGGCAAGCGGTGCGGTACACTTTGCCCCGCAGTCAAACGGCTCGTACAGTCCCTACCCAATAACCGACATCGTGGACAGAATAGGCGGTGGCGATTCGTTCGGCGCGGCCCTGATCTATGCTTTGCTGGACGATGAACTCAAACAGGATGACGGAAAAGCCGCCGCTTTTGCCGCGGCGGCTTCCTGCCTGTGTCACACAATATACGGCGATTTTAACTATTCTACAAAAGACGAGGTCCTGACCCTGATGAGAGGCAGCACTTCCGGTCGCATCGTGCGCTAGCAGCCTGTTGCATTTGGTGGATTTATGGGCTGCTTTGGCCGTTTGCAAGGTAAAAAATCGACTAAAAGTCGATTTTGGAAGGTTTTATGCACAAAGTGCGACAAACTGCTGGTAGTTTGTTGAACTCGCAAGCCTGCGGCTTGTTTTTTGAAGGATGTCAACAAAGTTGACACGTCAACTTTGTTGACATTCACGTTTAGTTAGCACTGATTGCGTCAACTATGCCGGCGTGTCAATTTAATTGATAATTGCATATTCGTATAAATCAGTGATTCCTTACGCGGATTATACTTTTTTCTTTGCAGACAGCATATCCCTGAGTATCAGAAAAATCGGCTTTATTCCGCCAAATTTCAAATACCCAATAAAATGGCGAAAGTATTTTTTAATATTTTTCTTAAAGTTATTTCGTTTTCGCTGGTTTATTTCCGCGTAAAAAGGAGTACGTGAAGCATAGTCCCAAAAATAACAAGAAAACAAAGTTTGAACAATGTGCGTCCATGGCTGAAAATGTATAATTGACGGATTCTTTCCGTAGTCGA
>JAITAE010000037.1 GCA_031284295.1 Spirochaetaceae bacterium | reverse complement strand
TATACGTCGCGCATAACTTGCATTTTAACGAACATTTTGATGTTACCAACACGGTCAGATTCAAAAGTTTTTCTTTTTCCATAAATTGTACTCCTATAAAATTATATATAATATTCGATGGACTGCATAAAACTTTTATGCCTTATATCCATCCAAAAATTATTCCTTGTTTTGCGTGGTTTAGCCGCTTCGTACAGGCACCGGTTGTACGGCAGTATGTCTTCGATACGGCTCTGTTCACTGTGTATATTTGCTTTTATCTTTTCAAAAAAATCACCCCCTTTTGCAGAATGCAGCATCACCATTGAAACTCCGTAATCGGGGTCGGTTTTCATCCCCCAGAAATCACCCAATGTTATATCTACAGGCCTGTCGACGCCTTTAAACATACATATACCGCAGCTTGGGCGCATATAAAGATTTAGTCCATTCTTGATATAGCCGCGCATAAACGGATCATCATCACGGCTTTTAAAATATTCCTGTCCATCATCAAATATTATTTTTGTTCCAAATCTATTCCATCCATTTGTTTTATTCTTGAACCAAACCTGTTTTACCCTGGCATTATATTTTTCTTCCAGTTCATTTAAATATTTTAAATACACTAAAGGCGAATTTACACCACGGCATATAAAGTCACACAATATTAAATTTTTATATTCTTTTTGCAGATAATGCATCATCCCGCCGCACTGACATGGTGTGCCGGAAAATAAAACCTGCCTTCCTTTCTGCAGTTCGATTTCGGCCTTTTTAAAAATACCGTTTGTTTCACTTTGAACATATTTTGACTGCCGCAATAAATATATATCATCTATTTTGTCTATCAAAATATGTTCAACCAGATGGTTTGCGTTATATTTTGCGCCAACGGCACAGCCGCCGTTTTTTATTACTGTTTTTGCCAATTCAGTAAATATTCCGCCGGACGTGCTGTTGTATCTGACTTCGTTATCGAGCGACCACGCGGCATAAATTTTAACAGCGGCGTGGTTTTCATCCGGTTTTTGGGAATTTAACGCCGGACAAACTGAATAACACAGAGAACATCCGCTGCATAAATCTGGATTTATAGACGGATAAAAAAAACCTTCCGCATCGGCTTTCATTGATATGCTTTTGGCTCGGCAGGCATTTACGCAGGCTCCGCAACCGGTACAATGATTCTTATTTAACGCTTTGATTGTTTTCATAATCAGCTCCAATTGATATTCTGCCTGATGATTACCGCCGGAACCCCTGCCGCAATGCAATTTGCCGCCACGTTATGCGTAACAACCGCGCCCGCCGCTATCACCGCGCCCTCTCCAATCGTCACACCCTTTAAAATTACCGCGTTAACGCCAACCAAGACATTACGCTTAATAACAATGGGTTTTGGACAGTTGACCGCTCCGTTATGTTCATCAACAATTTTATGGTGGTCACTGTCATATATTTTTACACCCCTAGCTATTGCCGCGCCATCTTCGATAGTTATGCTTTTTGCGCATGAGATAACGCAGCCTGAATTTATATAACCTTTACCCACGCTCAAGACACCGCCGGGAAATATTTCTATACTTGAACCGTAGAATACTTTGAAATAACCGTTGACGTATAATTGAGAATCTTTATGCATTTTTAGATATGTTTCGGCATGGCAATGGTTTACAAGATTATGTCCAAGGCTTAAATCGGCGCAAAGGTAAATGCCGGCTCCGGCATCTAACGTGCATATCGCTCTGCCGTTAAACCTGATTTTACCTTGGTGTTTGCGAATATTCGGGCAAAACCTGTTAAAAAAAATATCTCGCAAATTAAGCGAACTATGAGGCTGTTTAAGCGGCATCAATCCTCCGCTTAAACGAATAAATCATTATATGATATAAACTTAACGAACAGCTATGCCAATAAACAGATTCTAATGGGGGGGGGGGGGGCAGAAAGTTATTATTAACAGGCCGGAAGCGGCAAAAATAACCTTGACACACACTTTTCGTATATTCATGGTAAACATTATAGCTTGCCCTTCAAAAAAAGTCAAGCCCCCGCGCCACGACTTGTCGCCACAGCCTGCGGCATTTTTTGCCTGTACGCCTCCTTTAGGTGGCGGATTGGGGGGTAGGGCGCAACGCAGTGCGCCCGAAGGGGGGCGCGACAGGCAGGCGGCTGTGTGCCGCAGGCAGTCTGGAAATAGCGCCCCCCTTTGTATTAAAAATCATTGAAGACCTAGCAAATGGCGGGCGCTATCAGCCGCGTATGCCAAGCGCCGTCTTCGGACCCTAAGGCACGGCGTAAAACCCGCTGGCGGTACGCTACCGCGTAGCGGACTTTAAACCCACTGGTGGGCCGCTGGCGGGCGCTGTCAGCCGCGTATGCCAAGCGCCGTCTTCGGACCCCAAGGCACGGCGTAAACTCCGCTTGCGGTATGCTACCGCGTAGCGGATTTAAAAGCCGCTGGCGGCCTGGCGGGCCTATTGGAGCTCGTAACTTTTTTGCATGACCACTTTGCCGGTTTTTTGGCGTAATGTCGTGTACAGAAAGAACACGACCACGAGACCCAGCGTTACGATCACGTTGGAACGCGCCATGCTGTTGAACGAGAGAGCGATGCAGAGGAGCATCACCGCGAGGCTCAGGCCCATTAGAAAATAGAAAAAACCTTTGGACATACGCTTAAAGTAGCGGTTTTCCCATGCGTCAGGTAGTTTTGACGGCAAGGTCATAACGGCGCAGACGGCAACCACGTCCGCGACACGGCCTATCAACACCGTGTTTGTCGTGATCATCTGAATCGAGAAGCCGAACACGATGGGCGCTATCGCTATCGCATAGATTATCGTCAGAATCAGGTAAGGCGAACCCGCGCGGTTTGTGCGGGCAAGCCCTTTGGGAAACCAGCCGTCGTCCGTCATCTGGTGGAAGGGGCGGGAAAACACGGTGAACGATGAATTCAGCGTGGTCGCTATGGCCATGAGCGGGCCGCCTATCACGAAAGCGTAGTACACGGGGAGCGGCATAATCTCGCGGGCAACCGCGGTGAGCGGCTTTCCTGCGACCTCCGCGACCGGAAGCACCCCCGAATCGATCAGCGCTATCGCCGCATAGAGGACGAGCAGAATCCCCGCCGTTATAATCATCGCAAACGGAATGTCCCGCTTGGGTTTTTCAGCTTCCTTACTGTACGCCACCACGAAAGAATATCCGTAGCAGGAGTATACGAGCAGCACGATGGCGGAGAAAAAGCCTTTTGCCCCGTTGGAAAAATAGTCCGCCCTTGAAAAGTCGAAGGCGGCGGGCTGCAGCTTGCCCGCGCCGGTAACGACAAACAGCAGCAGCCCCACGATGAGCGTCGTGGACAGGATGTTCTGTATCTTTGACATAAAATTGACACCCGCCAGATTAAAGAGAAAGAATACCGATATGGTTATCACCGCGACGGCGCGCACGTTGGCGCCGGGAAACAGCGCGGCAAAATACTGCCCGAAGCCCAGCCCTATCATACCCGTCGCGAATACGTTCATCGTAAAGGCCATACCAAAAAGCCCGCCCATCTTTTCGCCGAGCAGCGTGGCCACGAAGGTGTACGAGCCGCCCTTTACCCGAATCATGCTGCTCAACACGAGGTAGGGCAGTATGATGAAGAAGCCCATCAGCACCGCGCCCGCATAGGCAAGCCATACCGCCTGTCCGGTAACCGCGACCGCCGTGCCGACTAGGGTTACGACACCCGCGCCGATAACCTGTCCCGCCGCCAGAGCGACCAGCGATGGAAGCCCCAGTCCCTTTTTATTTTGAATTTCGTTTTCAGCCATTGTTTCCTCCTGATTTATTTTATCGTCTCGATCCGCGCCGTTTTAAGCGCCTGATCCGACAATTCCTGTCCATGACCGGGAATCTCCGGTATTTCGATATAGCCGTTTTTAGGCTGGTAATCGTACTTACATTCGGCGACCGTAGAGGGGAGCGTGTTACAAAGGTGATGTTCGTGAATGACAAAGTTGGGAATAGCCGCCTCCAGATGGAGCGCAATAGCCACGCTGACCGGACTTGAGCAGACATGCGTTTGAACGCTCACGTCGTAAACCGCCGCCATGTCGCATATCTTTTTCGCCTCGCTTATGCCGCCGCAGTTGCCGATGTCGGGCTGAATGATATGCAGGCTATGATTTTCAAAGAAAGGCAGGAAGCCCCAGCGGGTATAGGTGCGCTCGCCTGTGGCAAGCGGAATATCAACAGCGTCCGCTATCTTTTTCATCACCCCCGGATTAAGCGGATGCGTCCCCTCCTCGTAGAACATGATACCGTAATCGCGGGCGAGGCGGCCAATCTGGATGGCGGTGGAAGCGTCCGTCATCGCGTGGTTTTCCATGATGATGTCGATGTCCGGCCCCACGGCCTCCCGCGTCGCCTTGATACGCTCCTCCACCGTTTTCATCATTTCCCGCGAGATATAGCCCGTCGAGGCAGTGTAGGGCAGGATATTGCCGTTTTTGTCGAAACGCATGAAGTTTGTTTTGATAGCGTCATAACCCTGAGCAAGCGCCTTGCGCGCCGCCTCCGCGTAGAACGCGCCCCCGCCCATTCCCTTGAAGGGCAGGAATTTATCAACGTTCCAGCCAAATTGAAGCTGGCTCGCGTAACAGCGGAGTTTGTCGCGGTGCTTGCCGCCGAGCAGCTTGTACAGCGGAAGGCCCGCGGCCTTTGCCTTTATATCCCAGATCGCGATGTCTATGGCGCTGATAGCCGCCATCACGATAGCGCCGTTTCCCTGCGCCCAGAAGGACTGCCGGAACATCTTTTCCCAGATAACCTCGTGCCAGAGCGGGTCCATCCCGATAACAA
>JAITAE010000006.1 GCA_031284295.1 Spirochaetaceae bacterium | reverse complement strand
ACGCCCATATCCACCGTTACCAAAAAAGGGCGTATGTTTTTCCCAAGAGTACCGCAACTCTCGCCTGAGACTACCGCATCTCTCGGCGGAGAGTAGCGTATCCCGTAACAAAATTGCTTGACCTTTTCAATTTCTCCCCTCCCTCCTTCCACCCGCTCTCGTCTATATGCAGATGCCCCTCCCCCTTCACCTGCTCATGTGCCCCTTTCAGCGCCCTGAATGACACGTGACAACGTCCATTCAAATATGCCGCCAGCGCTATCAGTCCTGCCGAAAACAACCCGCTGCGGCTTTCTTCCGGTTCCCTCGCCGTATGGGTTGTTTCACAGGCGGAACAGGTATAGGGCAACGCTGATTATTAAAAAGGGGGGGCGCTGTTTTCCACGCCGTCACCGGCACATAGCCGCATCATCGCCGCGCCCCCCTGCGCTCCATCCCGCGCAAGCGCGGTATTCCGCTACCCCCCAATCCGCCGCCCCATTTAATCAGTGCTTCCCTAAGAGCCTGCGAAACGAAAAATCGACAAAACTGTGTTTTTTAATGGAAGTTGGCGTGGAAACTGAAGTTTCCAAACAACTCTATTATAGACGATATTGCCCGGGTGTGGGAGCGCTTATAAAGGCAAGATTGAATCTTATACTGTACGCGGAGTTTTCAGCCAGTTTGAGGCGTTTGCGGGCCAGAATACGGGCCAACCGGCAGTCTGAATTGTTTGTATTAAAGCCTTTGTCTAAAGACTCGAAAAATATCCATGCGTCAAATGCCGTATCGGCACTCAGGTTGATGATGACTTCGTTACGTATATCCTGGAAATCGATGGCAGCCGCGTCAGAAACGGTTAAACCGTTGACGCCTTCAATGGGAGAGGCCGTCATTTTTTCACTGTGGTTTGAGAATGATTCATACTTGCTGTACGAGTATATACGGAGGTTGTTTTTGCTGCTATCCGAGAAAAACATATTCAGTTCCGGTATAAATATAAATTCATTCTCTGTTTTACCTCTGTTCGTTATACAGTATGTTACACTGATGGTATTTTTTTTGATATTGAATATTTTTTCAATTTCGATGTCGGAAAAATTACCACCGCCCGCCGCTGTGGGAAGTCTGAAATGCAGATTGCAACGCTGGCGGTCCATGCTTCTCATTTCATAACATTCGTCACCGCACAGGCGCGCGCCGGAATTGTCTTTGCGTACCGCATGAGCGTAAGAAAAATCAGGCGGCGCAAGCATGTCGCGGAATGAATAACATTTACCGTCCAAACTTGCGGCAGCATAATTCCATGAGCGGGAAAGATAATCTAGTTCAAATATGCCGGCGCCCGTGCTGCTGATAAAACAGTTAATATCTTCACACTGAAACATATACTCGCTCACGCCGTCAAAATTAAAGTCAAAAGCTATTAGGGACGGCATGAAATTCGTACAGCCGCGCGCCATGTTTTCAGCGTCCAGAAGCGCTTTGTAAGCGGCGCTCCTGATTACGGCCTGATTCGCCGTTCCGCATTGCGAACCGCAGTAAAGGTCATAATCCTGGGCCTTCCACAATTCTTCGTACGCGCGCTGTTTACAAATTTTGTCGCCGCGCATCTGGTCTATCAGAGCGCGGACAAAAACCATTTTTGCGTAAAGATGGTTTGTCCCGGGGTATTCTATCAAAAAATTTTTAACGGCTTTCTGCGGAAAATATATCTTTTGACGGGAGGAAAGATTTTTTATAAGTTTTGACGGGAGTGAAAAATCTATTTTATTTTCGTATGCCGACAGTTTGGATAGAAATGAAAATATTGCCGCATCATCCATGCTTCCGCAGTTAAAACATGACGGAAAAACGCTTACTATTTTGTCTGAGCCTTCAGAGCCGGCCAGCAGGTATTCAAGCATCGCGTTTGTATTTTTTTCCAGGCCGAAAGCAAGGTGCTTTGAAACCGGAAATACCGTGACAAGCTTTCCCTTGTCCTCGCTTATGTACGGTTTGTAAAGGTCCTTTTCTTTTAGACCCGCGTCAAAAAAACAGGATTCGTCAAGAAACGCATAAGCTATGTTACATGAGGAAAGAACGCTGGGCATGGACGATTCCCAGGCAAGTTCCGGCAGATAACATCCCTGCGTACGCTTGCCGAAGTGCTTCCGCAGGTATGTGGTCAGCATTTCGATGTGCCCCAGCCGGTCATTATGGCTGATTATGGGCATCAGCGGTTCGTAGAACCCTCCACTCAACAGTTCAAGCTGCTTCCGCTTCACCATGTCCTCGGTCAGCATCAGAAGTTCCCCGTGATTCCGCTCTATCCAGTACCACAGTGAGCCTGAAAAGTGCAGGATAGCCGAAACTTTAGGAAATTTGTAAAGATTCGTCAGAACAGGCCTTATCCTTTCCATGTAAATCCGCTCAAACGTGGATGTATCGGAACCGTTTGGAAGATGATAATGTATACCCAAAATAACAGTTAATGCCGTACTCATGCCTCCTTCAAACTATAATAATATTAATCTTTGGGTTTGAAAATACCTAAAAATTCAACGGATACAACAGCGTAATGTATGCTATTGATGAAAAAACCATGGAAAGCAGCGCCATCGATGTCAGCAGCAGGGGTTGCCCACTGAAAACCGACGGGGTTTTCTCGTTTTTAACACGGATTTTTATCATCCGCAGCAACGTAATAGAAAAAAATACACCGAAGGAAAAGCCGAATGACAGTATCAACGCATCGGAAGTGGTATCCGCAAGGCGCATGGTCAGTATAAGCGCGGTCAATACCAGGCCGGAGTACGAAGAATAGGCGGAAAACCCCTTGCTTTTTTGAAAATTCCCCGGAATTATCATTGACAGTATATTTTCTAGGCCGACACTTAAAAAAACTGTCAGTGGAAACGGCAGAAAGTATTCAAAGAAACCCAAAGTTAACGGAGACAGTATGAATGTAAAGATTAACCATGAAACGAATACGGTTATAAACATGATTAACCACTGAAACAGGCAGCCCGCTACAGGATTTGCCCGGTTTTCAAAAATCTCTTTTACGCCCAGTCCGAATTTCAGTACCAGATTGAAATAAAATCCCGAAAAAACGGCCAGTATGATAAAATTGTTCATAAAGAAAAATCCTTCTTTTTATCTATATACCGTGAAATAACGATTATGTAAGCCAGCAGGAAAAGCGCGCCTGTGGAACTGGAAATCATTTGAACTGGGTAGGAGTAGCCACCCTGTGTGTTGAACAGTTCGATTATGCCACGCTTGCCGCCAGGAATTGACAGGGTAGCGAAGCCCAAAGGTTCGCGTATCAATGAAAATCCCAGCGTCAGACCGGCCAGGGACAACGGCTCGTACAGAGCTTCCTGAAACACGGCGTCCGCGGGTGAAGTCTCGATCAATGAGCAGAATTTGCTCCCGGCGAAAAACACAGGCGCGAGCGCGCATATAAAACAGGTTTCCACCGCGAGTAGCGGGTTCAACAGGTACAGTAAAAAAAAGTACAGGCTGCCGGAAAATGATGAAAGTATCACGTTGAACATTCTGTTCCTGACCTTAGACGCGATGCCGCGCCGCGCCGTATTTACAAACGCGCTGATTATAAAGACCCAGAGAAGGGCGCCCGCGGCGCTTATGGCAAAAGAAAGGCGGCTTCCGGCTATTATAAAAAGCGCCGTGCCGCTCATTGATGAGATGGGGGAGCGGAATGTCCTGGCTATCTTTGCAAGCAGGCCGGTCTGCCCGGCGTTTGAATCAAACATTTTCTCTTCGTCTGTCTTTTTCATTCAATACCTGCCTCAATATGGCGGCGTTCTTCTCTATCCTGTCTATCCATATATTCAGATAGCCGGGGTTCATGCGTGAAACCGCCCTGTCCGCATTAACGGTGAGGGGGATAAGCGCGCTTAAACCGCCGTCATCGTTGATTATGGCCAAATACGGTGAAAAAATCCCCTCAATGATGATGGAAAAAAGAACCGCGTTTTCCCGGCTTGTCATCGTGTACCAGGTTCCGAACTGTGTTACACTGCCCGGTATATGCCATGTGGAAATTGCCGCCACAACTTTTCTTTCCTCCCCCGATTCATCAAGTATCTTGTTTACGGTTTTTGCCATAATATCGTTGCGCAGGCCGGTAGTCAAACCCCATACCAGTACGCCCGCAAGCATAAGCATTGCCACCCATATAGCAAATATGGAAGTCTCACTAAGATTTTTGATAAAGTTTTTGACAACGGCGAATATCCTGTCAATTTTCATGTTTACCGTACTCTACCCTGCCTTTGTAAATGTAGCGGCTTTCCACCGCGCGTACCAGTGGAGAGATTGTATTGAGCAGCGCGACCGCAAAAAAAGCGCCGTATGGCTCGCTTTCCACATAACGGAAAAAAAATGACAAAAAGGCCGCAAGCACGGCAAACATCATTTTTCCAAAGACTGATTTTGGGCCTGTGGCGGGATCAGTCAGCAGCAGTAAAGCCGTAACCAGCGCACCGCCCGAAAATAGACCGAAAAGTACATCGCCTTCCCAAAGCTGCCCGCCCATCGGGACCGCACCGGCTATTCTTATCAGCATCAGGTAGACCGCAAGGTATAAGGCCGATACCGAAAAACGGCTTAGTTCCAGCGCTATTATTACAACGCTGCCAAGCAGAAGCGCGTATATCCCCCTGTCGCCTATTATACCGGGCCCGGGCGCGGCAAAAAAATCAAGGTACCCGGCCGGTAACTCCATATTGAAAACAGAAAACACCGTGTCGTTGAATACCTGCGTTAACCTGTTTCCACCTGTGAAAAAGCCGTTTTGGTTTAGTATTTCCCATGTAAACCCCGGCTCACCCGCCGTCCTATTCACGATCCTGTCCGCAAGGAATGAAACCGGGGTATCCGCGGTGGCTGCGGCGAAGGCGGCGGGCCACGAAAAACGTATGAACAGCCAGCCTGAAACGGCGGGATTCAGCCAATTGGCGCCAAGTCCGCCAAAAATCATCTTTGTGATGATGATCGCGAAGGACGCGCCCGCCGCAGCCAATATGGGCGGTGTTCCGTTGGGCAGGAGCAATGTCAAAACGAGCGCGGACGCGGCGGCACTGCCATCCAGCACCGTATGCCGCCCTGTTTTAAGTCCGACCAGGAATTCGCTCAGCAACGCGGCGGACAGCGCGGCAGCAGCCACATGGAAGGATTTTCCTCCGTCGCCAAGCCCGGACTGTACCACCGCCGCCGCCGCGTAAAGGCTTATCAGCCACATCCGCGTCGCGCAGGAACAAACAAGGCTTATATGTGGCCTTTCGAAAAGGGCCGTAGACTTATACGGCACAGGCGTCTCCTCCGAATGGACTGCGCGCGATAACCGTACACAGGGGCAGCTTTGACGGACAGACCGCATCACAGCAACCGCAGCCTATGCAATTTGAGCTTAAAATACCCTGTTTGCCGTAGGTTATCCTTTTGTACACATCTTCAGGGTCAAGCCTTACCGGGCAGACATTGCGGCATTCCCCGCAGCTTATACAAGCCGCCGCCGGCAGGAATTTACTTATTTTATTAAACCAAAAGGATTTCTTTAAGGCCGTACCGCGCCGTTTTACCGCAGAGACAAATACGCTACGGCTTGTTTTGAGGATGGGTTCGTCCAAACCGGAGGCGGCGCGGCCCAAAAGGGGTGAGCCGATCACGGCTATAACTTCCGATTCTTCCGTTTTAACGTTAAAACCGCCGCATTCCGCAAACAGATCGCGTAAGCGGCTGCCGATCCGCACTTTTATCACCGCGCGGTCTTTTAGCGCCGGCCCGCCCACCGCAACGTAACGGTCCAAAACCGGAACGCGTAGCACAACGGCGTTGTAAACGGCCGCCGTCGTAGCTGGGCTCAGCATGAACATACCGCCCTTAATCAAGTCTTCTTTTTTTGCATACTGCCGGAGTACGGTCTCCATCTCGTAATCACTATGCTGAGGGTAACGTGAACCCACCAAAATCTCCGCTAAAGTAAATTGCCCGGAAGTGTCACACCGTTTTGCGGCCTCAAGCAGGGCGTTGCCAAGCTTCCTTTCCGCGGCGGATACCGCAAACAGAACCGTGGCGGCGCCGGCTGCCCTGGCTGTTATCAAACAACCCTCCGCCACAGCCTTCAGCCTTTCCTTACAGAGACAGTACTCGGCGGCGAGCCAGGGATCGTCAAAAACACAGCGAACAACAAATGTCAGCGGGGAACCCACCGTGCTGTTTTTTGAAAATATATCGCAGAGCGGACGGCCAAGCCCGTCCATCTCTATGACTCCGTACTCGGCTATCAGCGATCGAAGTTCAAACCAGTTTAAGCCTGTCCATTCATGTTTGATTTCGGGCTTCCCCAGCTTGTTGAAACCGCCTTCAAGCCTTATAACTAAGGCATCCGACAGAAAACCAGGCGCCGGTTCCCATTTTATGGTTTTTACCAGCCTGCCGGGTATAGGGGAATGTATGTTTGCCGAACCTGAACCCTGGCCGCGGGCTACCAGCATACCCTCCTCAATATGCTGCCCAACGGATACCACTGGTATTGAGCGGCTGCCGGATTCGGCAGCCAATGGGAGGATCACTATTTCCGGCAAAAACGCGAGACGGCTTTGAACACGGTCCGGCGCCGAACCGTCCTCAAATTTAATGCCGCCCCTGGAAAAAGAATAAATTTTCATGCCGTTACCGATTTAGATATATACAACGTACCGCGCTCCTTTTTCCCGCTGCCATACAGGGCAAAGCCGGAATTGGGTATGTAAATTGACAGGGCCAGAAGTACGGCGATAAAACTTTTTACATCCAGACCTTGCGTAAAGACGGCCTCGCCGCCGTCCCCGTTAAGGAATCCGGTAAGTTTTTCCAGCGGAAACGGCGGAACGCCGCCGTCTACCCCCGCTCCGGCCGGTGGGCCGCCCGCAGCGGGGTAAAGCAGGCCGTCATCGCCTGTTTCAAAGCTGACGTACGCCGAATTTCCAGAGCCGGTCGCCGCACCCAGTTTTCTAAACGAAAAAGTTTTCTGAAAGTCAACATGACGTTCATAGTCGTCCGCGCCTATGGCCGGAATATACTTGTTTATGACAGCTTGCGGCAAACGCAACGGCGTTTGCCGCCCTGTCCGCGTTACGAACGGAACGCAAATGACCGCGACTGACGCAAACGTAAACGGAAGCGCGATAAGCATCACACGGCGCCCAGTTTGACGGCGCGGCCTTATGTCAACCGGAACAAAACGCAGATGGGCGCCCCTCCCGCGCGGCATCGTTTCGGTGTAGAAATAAGCCGCTACGCTCAGGCAAAAGAATAAAACAGCGGTCAGCGCATAGATTATATTTACTCCCCCCATCATACAAATAGCCACAAACAGTATAAAAACAAAGATAAAAATTTTTCGTTCCTTTGACAAAAATTGTTTAAAGTCCGCGATCCGTGAAACGGGAAAGCCTGATTCATGGCGCAGCCGTATAAAAAGAAGTTTGATCTGAGTGTGTAACGCGGTAAAAAATGTGAGCGCTACCGCCGCCAGCGCAAAACCGGCGGGCCCCTGGTACATGAAAAGCGAACAGGCCGGAAGCAGCGCCGCCGTCATCAGCGTAAATTCGGGTATGGAGCGGCGCCCGCCGGAACGCGCGGAAGGTAATTTTGAAACAAACAACGAAAATACCAGGCTTAGCAGGGCGGCGGCAATAAAAACAAGCGCGTAGTTTGCGTCGGCCCCGCCGTACATATTCGACATTGCCAGGCTGTACGGCGTAGCTTCCAGCGCGCCGGAGACACGATTTTCGATCACGGCGGGATTCGACGAGTGAAACGAAGAAGCCGGAATATAAAAATACCGTCTGCCGTCCCGCACGAAAACAGACCTTAGCCGACCCGCGTAACCATCGTTACGCGGGTCGGTTTCGAGCAGGACATCGCTTAATTCATCAAGCGGTACACGCCTGAGCCCTGAAAAATCGTTCAAAAAAACCCACTGCGAAGATTCTGATAAAACATCCTTGATGCCGGCTTCGCCCAACTTTTCCGCGATAAGTTTACCGTCAACCCGTTCGTCCGTGACGAGCGTTATGTATGACCCAATCGTGTGTCCACCCTTGTTCCGCGCCCTGATTCCTAGAGCCGGCGCCAATAGCGGCGTCAAACAGACAAGCGCCGCGACGAGTTTTGTCAAAACTTTACCGTTAAAGATAGGCATAGGCCGCCGCGATAAAAAACCCTATAAAACAACCGACGACTACCTCCAACGGTCTGTGCCCCAGTATCTCTTTTACAGGGTGGTATTCAATCTGAAAACGTTCCGAAAGGACGCGCCCCAGCATATTCATCGTCCTGGCCTGCACCCCGGATGAGTGCCGCACCCCGAGCGCGTCGCGCAAAACTATCAGCGATATAAACAGCGATACTATAAACAGGTTGGAGTTAATACCCTCACGTATCCCGACCGTAACCGTCAAGGCTGTAACCGTGGCCGCGTGGCTTGACGGCATCCCGCCTGTACGCCAAATAAAGACTTTCAGCAGTTCACTCCTGCTATTCTTTATTCTCTTCGTGATTATTATCACGAATTTGATGAACTGGGCAAAAAGAAAACTTGTCAGCGCGGACAGAAACAGAGGATTCTGAAAAAACGATACCAGCACCGAATAGTTTTCAGCAAGTTTCATCAGTTTTACAATTATCCAACACCCGCTTTTTGTCAAGCCTGTCGAATATACACCAATGCCGCGGGGTGAATTGCCTTTTTCCGGCGGGCTTGGTATAGTATTGTTACTTCCGCGGGCGGCTTATTGCCGTATCCGTCAGGATGCGGCGGGACTTATATCCCGGCTATTCTATGTAAAACGAGGTATATGACAGTATGAAAAAAAGAAAACATTCCAATGGTCCCCAATCAGCCTATGTACTGCGGGTAAGCGTCAGGGATATCAAACCGCAAATATGGCGGAAATTGACTGTTCCGGACGACTACACGCTGGCGGATCTTCACGATATTCTACAGGCCGCATTCGGTTGGGATAATTGCCATTTACATTCTTTTACCATCGATTCAACAGAATATAGACCGATGGTATCTGAAATGGCAGGTATGGGTTTCGATGATGATGATGATGACGCAGCCGATGAGGGTTCTGTTTGCCTTTACGAACTGGATTTACAGCCGAAACAAAAGTTCGCCTATCTCTACGATTTTGGGGATTCCTGGGAGCATGTGATCACGGTATCCCAAATTATCCCCCTTGACGCCGAAAACACGGATATGCCGCGCCCCCGCTGCCTTGGGGGAAAACGGGCCGGCCCGCCTGAGGACTCAGGAGGCCCCTGGGGTTATGAGAATATGTTTGAAATATTACAGAATCCGGCCCACGAGGAGTACGATTATATCAGTGAGTGGATTGGAGATTTTGATCCCGAATACTTCAATAAGGAAGAAATAAACGCCCGTCTGGACAAGATGTTCAAACCCAAGCCGAAAAAGCCCAAGGGTAACGCTGAGTAAATGAGTCGGCGCGTCATCGTTGCCTATACGCTATCCCGCTTTTTACCCGGCAACCGTCCACCTGGGTTATACTTTCTTCCCGGTCAAAACACTTTATAGTTCAGCGTCAGCCCCGCGTCCAAGGCGGAATATCCGGACCCGGCTGCCCCGCTCAGAGGCGCTTCGCCCGGACTATCATAGACTCCGATCCCCCGAACGCCGCTTATATTTCTATATGAAACGGAAAGGGATATTGCAACGGCGTCTTTTGGCTTGAAGGAGAATGTCAGGCCCGGCTCAATGAAAAACCCGCCCTTTCCGGTATCCGTAACGGTCAGATCGCGCATAATATGCCTGTCTTCCGCTGAAAACCATATAAAAGGGCTCAGTTTAATGGTAAGTTCGATATCAAAGTACCGGTTGAATTCCCCGTAAAAAGCGGCGGCGGGCGACAGTATATGCCAGCCCTGTTCATAGCTTATAACATCTATCGGAGGGAAAGTACCAAAACCGCCGTCTTTCTTACCGTCATTATTCAAATCTATGTCCGCGTACAGGAAACAGCCGCCGTGCGCCCTCCATGAAAAGTACATAAAACCATACGACAGGAAGGCCTTTAGCAAAAACTTTTGGGATACTCTGCGCGATACGCCTATATGCGCGTCAACAAGCACGGCGCTTTCCGTGTTGTTATCATGAACAGAATAATTGGTTAGCACATCCGGGTAATCCCTCAGCACCCAGTCCCGGTCCTCCATCAAGCCGGTTTCGCCTGGAATACCGAATTTGGACGATACGCCCGCGAACACGCCCCAGGCCCCTTTTGGACCGAACCAGGAATACCGTGCCTGAACGCCGGCATAGGCAAGCGGCTTAAGGTCCCACAACAATTGGCTTAGTTTAGTGGAGGAACTGGTGCTCCGGTATACGATTTCTTCGCTTTCGCCTGACAAGAGCCCGCCTACAGCCGCGAACGACAGGCTATGCCCCTTGTTATTTAGCGGTTCAGCGGACAGCGAAAGTCCCAGCGTGATAAAAAGCGCCGGAATCAGATACGTTTTTTTCATAAAAAGCTCCTGCATGGCAACGGCATACGCGCCGTTAAAATACTACGCGCTTTTTGGTGTAAAGAAAAGCAGGGGCAAGAACACGTGAGCATATTTTGACGATAACAGGAATAGTAGCGGCCAATGCCCAAGCAGCGCGTAGCGCTACGACCGTAGCCCATAAACCGGGCTTTTTTGCGGTATTAAACGCAAAAAAGCCGCTAAGTGCAATACGCTGCTAGTATCCCGGCATTATTCTGCTTTGGGGTTTAATACCCCGCCGCTCTGCGGCGGGGAGGTTCATTGCAAATACAGGTTTCCCCGTGCGGAGACCCTATTCAGGACACGAATTCCAAAACTAAATCAACAAGTTTAATCGTGCCGGGATACCAGCAAGGCAGCGATGGCCTGAATGACAGCGGCCATGGCATAAACTGCGGTGTATGCGGGCGAGCTTATGCGGCACGGCAGATATAACTTGCGCTTTGTGGGATACAAAACTATAGTAAGGCTTACACATCTTGAAATTATGGAGATTTTACCGGCGGAATGACTAAGATCAGTATACGGGAAGCGGTGAGTGAAGACGCGGAACTGCTGCTTGAATTTATACGCGCGCTTGCGGAGTATGAGCATCTGGAGGATCAGGTGGAAGCTACGGCGGAGGGGCTGCGGCGGACTATTTTTGCCGACAAAAGGGCTGAGGCCCTGATCGCCGAATACGAGGGGCAGGCTGCCGGTTTCGCGTTGTTCTTCCATAATTATTCCACATTCAAGGGAAAGCCCGGCATCTACCTGGAAGACCTTTTCGTAAAGCCCGGTCTGCGCGGCAAGGGTATCGGCGGAGCCTTGTTGCGAAATTTGGCCGGGCTCGCGGCGCGGCGAGGCTGTGGGAGGCTGGAATGGGCCTGCCTGGACTGGAACACGCCTTCTATCGCCTTTTACAGGAGTATCGGCGCGGTACCGCTATCGGACTGGACCACGTACCGCGTCACGGAAGAAAAGCTGGCCGGCCTGGGTAAATTAACGAGTGGCTAGTATCCAGACATCATTCAAACTGTGGATAAAGCCGCTTGAGTTTAATGCGGGCATCAGCGGTGGTAAATCGCCAGTTGATTTTACTGGCTTCTTTATTGCGTCTCCGGTTCCATGCCGCCGTCTCTTTTCTCATTTCCTCTATACGGGGAATCCGTTTAGATAATCCATGGTTGTTTATCACGGTAAGCTCTATTTCCGCCATATTAAGCCAACTCTCATGCTTTGGAAGGTAATGGATTTAAAGCGGCTGGCCGCCTGGCGGTATGCTACCGCGTAGCGGACTTTAAACCCACTGGTGGGCGCGTAGCGGACTTTAAACCCGCTGGCGGGCCGCCTGGTGGGATGGGGTGGGGTGGCGGCGGATTGGGGTTTTGGTTATAATTTCGATATGATAAAAGAATTTACCATGTATGATACCGTGCGGAACAACGCGATAAAGCTGGCGGCGCGGATTTACGGGGATGGTTTTGTGCCGGATGTGATATACGTTTCGCTGCGGGGCGGGGCATATCTTGGGAATGTTATCAGCGAATATTTTAAG
>JAITAE010000267.1 GCA_031284295.1 Spirochaetaceae bacterium | reverse complement strand
ATGGACGAGTTAAACGAGTATTCAAACAGCCGCGCGTGGGTGGATGTCTGTAAAGAAATTTCACAGGATTAGGCCCCGCGCGGGCTGCGGATTGAGTGGTGACGCAGAGAATAAAGGCTGGTATGCAGCGCGGGGGGCGGTCTGTTCCCGCTCCGCAAAACAGTGTGCCGCAGGCGCGCTTGCTTAGGGAGTTTGCTAAATCTTATTAAAATACAGGCTGCGGGAGATGAAACTACCAATGATAACTTCTTATCCTATAATGACTTAGCGTAGCGGTCCGGTGGGGTACGTTTTTTACGGTTTGCGGGTGATAGCGGTTCTGACAGCAATATCCGAATTTCCCAGCAACGAGATGCTGCTATGAGAGCAAGGGCGGGTTTTACGGTTTTCGCAGGGAAAATGGCGTCGGGCAGGAGGATTTATTCTGCAATATCTGGTTTAATACCCTGACACAAACTTGTTTGTACGCTTGCCGCGGCTCAGGTAATGCAACGCCGACAGAGATTTGATATTAAACCAGACGGTATTATAAATTTCCTTACCCGATCGAGCCTCCGTTCAAACTAATACAACGCTTAAGATACCGCGCGGCTTGCCGCGCGAAGGCTCATTCGCGCAAAATATTCCGGGCCAAACCAGGCCAGGCCGGCAAAATTATTCAATGATGCCCTCCATATCTGGTTTCGATCAAAATACTGTAAATTTTATCGCGCAGAATTACCGCGTTGATAGGTTTAACTATATAACCCTTTGCTCCAAGCTTTGTGGCCTTTGAAACATTCATAAGCTGGGAATTGGAACTGATCATCAAAACAGGTATATCCTTTAAATGATCCTTGCTTTTCAGATAGCCCAAAAAATCAAGACCGGAAATATCGCCTTCCAGCTTTAGGTCCAGCAAAATTATATCGGCTTTTTTTTCATTAAGAATTGTATTTGCGGCTTTCACTGTTTTTGCAAGGCGAACCTCGTATGTTTCACCAAGAATTTCATTAATAAGCGTAAGAATTTCAGGCGAATCATCAATAGCGACTATTGTCTGCTTTGAATTCTTAATTCTCTCTGTCATCCAGTAACTCCTTTATTTTCTGCAATGCAATATCGTAATCGAAATCAGCCGATAACCGGGACACCTCGCGGATAAAACCCTCGTTTTTTTCATCAAACGACAGTTTACGCAATCCGGCGATCAACTCGTTTATAGAGTTGGCGTGCCCAGTTTCAAGCGTTTTTTTCAATTCATTTATCTTTTTCAAAAAGAATATTTCATCACCCTTCACATTCCTGACCTCTGTTTCTTCCATAATATCCGCCTTCAACGCATCGGGAAGCCTGTCAAAAAACGCCTCGCATTCCTTTATGAAAGGCTCTGTTTCCTCCAGGCAGGTCCCGGAAAAGTTTCCGTCCGCTGATGCAAACTCCAATTTTCCGGCCCACTTCGACAGACTCATGACGCCAAGGGTAGCAAAGATTCCTTTTAACGCATGTACTTTGGTATGATACACTTTTATATCATTTTCTTCAAGGATTTTTCGTAGCGCAAGGGTAGACTTTTCGAAACCAAAACAGTATTGCCGGATAACTTTAAGGTAAGAAGAAACGCTGCCTGTATGTTTAAGACCCTCATCCAAATCAATAAGGTCTATGGTTCCAAGCTGCTCAAAAACAGAATCACGGTACTGTTTTTTACGCTGTCCCCTGCCGTAGACCGTCCGTGGCCGGCTGACGAATTCTATTTTTTCCGGAGGAAGCCAGCCTGCCAGCTTGCTGTTCAACAAGTTAGAGTCTATGGGCTTGCTTATCGAGTCGTTCATGCCTGCTTCAATGAATTTTTGAAAGGCCTCGCTTTCCACATTCGCGCTCAAAGCTATGATAGGCACACTGGTAAACCATCTGTCACCCGTTGTTTCGGCAAGCGCCCTCAGGTACCGGGTCGTATCCAGCCCATCCATTTCCGGCATCATCTGGTCCATGAACAGAATATCGTACCTTGCGTTCCTGACTTTATTCAACGCCTCCTCGCCGCTCAACGCGGTATCAACGTCTATTCCATGAAGCTCAAGAAACCCTGCCGCTACGGTGAGATTTTCAGGCATATCGTCAACAACAAGTGTTTTGACGGTATTATCCTTTTTTACCATCACAAAATTGCAAATGTCCTGAAGGCCGCTCAGTCTGTCCAGACTCAGTTGCGCGGCATCTCCTTCTACAAGCGGGAACAGAACCGTAAAGACCGAACCTTTGCCGTATTCACTTTCTACCCCTATGGAACCTTCCATCATGTCTACCAGTTTTTTACAGATGGCAAGCCCCAATCCTGTTCCTACGATGCCGCGGTTTTTTCGCGCGTCAAGCTGCTGAAACGAGTCAAACAGTTTTGATTTATCCTCATCCCTGATGCCTATGCCGGTATCCTTTATGCGCATATCCAAGTACGCTTTGTTGTTTTTAATTGTTTTGCCTATGGTAACGCCGACATAACCCTGTCGGGTATATTTAACCGCATTGCTAATAATGTTTGTAAGAATTTGACGCAGCCGGGTATCGTCGCCATAAAGAACATCGGGAACATCGTCCGCTATGTATGAACTGAATGTAAGGTATTTCTTTTCCGCCATAAGCCTGAACATGGAAGTTACCGCGTCAAGCATAGCCCGGATACTGTAATGCACCGGCAGAATATCCAGTTTGCCGGCTTCGATTTTTGAGAAATCCAAAATATCATTTATCAGATTCAAAAGAGTCTTTGACATATTTTGTATTTCATAAAAAAAGTCTTTTTGCTTGTCGCTTAAATTTTCAATAGGTATAAGTTCGCTCATGCCGATAATCACATTCATCGGCGTGCGCAGTTCATGGCTCATTGTCGCCAGAAAATCACTTTTTGCCCTGGACGCGGCATCCGCTGTTTTGGCCTCAATTTCCAGCATACGGTTTTCTTCGTTTGCCTTGCGAATAGCCATTTCGCGCTTGCGAAGTTCCCGGAGATCCATCGCGTAGACCGCTACACGGAAACTGTCCTTCCACGGCATCCTGACAAAAGTCGCGTCCAGAGGCAGCATTTCATCGTTATTTATCATGCATTTCCATTCCACCTGCACATAACCATTTTCAAGCGCCGTATTTATCAGGTTATTCCATTTGATGTCACTCTGTACGCCGTCGTCCTGCACCTCCGCACAGCATCTGAAAAAACTTTCAGCGTCCATTTCCGCGCCGCTTAAACCGAGCAGTTCCGTTGTCGTTTTATTCCAGCCGATAAGGCGTCCTTTGGCCGTCCAAAGCAGACATGCAAGCGGCGTTGAGTCGAGCATTAAGCGCGTCCTCTCTTCCGCCTCCGCGTTTCGCAGTTCCGTCGTATCATGACAGCTAATGATTCCTCCGTCAAACACGCCGTTTTCGGTTATGGGCGATATTTGAATGGTGTAAAGCCGCTCCATCGCATTTGCCGGGAACAATATTTTTGTATTTATGATTATCGTTTCCAGGCTGATTTTTACTTTTTCAAACATCAAAGCGATGCTGGCCCCGAACTTGTCGTTTCCAAAAATGCTAAAAATATCATGCAATGTGCGTCCGTTGACAAGCCCGAAATTATCAATACCGGCAAGGTTCAGGAATTCGTTGGTACAGTAAGCCAGACGTCCGTGTTCATCCAGCATAAGAATCGCAATTCGGCTGTATTCCATAAGCAGCTTCATGTACCTTTCCAGTTTTTCCTGCTCAAGCGAGCGTATATCGCCTATCATTTTATCAGCCTGGGCGGCTACATAAGCGGAATCAATTTTTTTCTGTAAAATGTTTATTTTTCGGTTTAACTGCTTGTTCTCTTTCTGTAATTGTTTAATGATCTCCGACATTTCTTCACGTGAAGGCCCTATGTCCGCGTCAGACAAAATCCCGGACCGAGCGATTTGCTGCCATTCACTGTAAATTGTGCCGTTATTCATTCAAAATACACCGGTATATAGCTAAAACACACATGCGACAATCGTATAATTGTGCATACGATTGATAAATTCACCGGCGTTATTTTTCACCGGACATATCTCAGCGCCTGAATAACAAACATGGTATGGCGCCGCGTCGTCAATCTGTTCGATAATTTTTTCCAGTTCATCGTCATTCTTCACCCCGAGTAAAATGTGGCGGGCAAGGCAGGAGTACATTAAAATACCGTTTATATTTTTTTTAAGGGATATTTGCCGCAGCAATTCTTCGGTGGTTTCCATAATGCCGTCATAATTAAGGCGACTCGGCGAGATTGTCCTGCCTTCCGGCATTTCACCGCCGAATACTGCCGCGCCGTCATCATTGATGCTGTACAACGCGCGGGCTACGGGAGGGCTCCCGTCGTTAAAATTCACCATAAAAGGAATCATGGCTAAAGAATCGGATGTCATGCTTGATTTTTGAAAACCATGCCGCGACAAATAATCCGCAAGGTTCATTTCATTTACCTTAAAAACCGTGCAGCCGTCCGCTTTTGTGATTATCCCGTACTGTTTCTGAAGGTTCTGTTCAGGTATGGACACCATCAGAAAATCGGGATGTATGTTACCAGACAGTAAAACCAGCGCCGCCGACATAGTTTTTGCGATGCTGTTTACGATTGTACAACTGCCCGCGTAAGCGGCGCGGGGGCTGCATGGAAGCGTACCAAAAACCGGAATATTCCCCGCCGCTCTAAAAACCGCGTCTGCTATAGTGTAGCTCCCCATGGATGTGGTTAGCGGCGGATATGCCAGCACAAGGGCCGGTCTTTCGGGCAGCCTGCTCTCCGCGTCTTTATACGCTGAAAAAATAACATCGTCTACATTTTCAGATGTGATTTCCCGGCTGTGCGCGACCGAAAACATTACATCGTCCGCGGTAAGCACGGAAACGCTTAACAGTATGGAGCCGACGGTGTTTTTCGTGGCGCCCGCCCGCGTGGTTATTCCCACCGTATCAAACGGTAGTTTTTTTGATACGGCCTCCACTACGCCGGAATCTACAAATTCCGGGTCGCAGAATATCAGTCCCATAGAATTCTTTAGTAACTTACTTTTCAGATCAAGCTGTTCCAGTATCTCATTTACCGCCGCTTCAATCTCATCAACTTCTTCGGTACAAGCCGTCAACATTCGTATCATTTTCGCTTCCTAACAGTAAGAATTATTCTTTTTTCACTATAATTGAAATCACGGTTTATGAAAAGCCGCCCGTCCCGCCAGGCCGCCAGGCCGCCGGCGGCTTTAAAGTCCGCTACGCGGTAGCATACCGCCGGGTATGTCAGTCATAGTCCTTGCAAACTGCTAGCAGCCTGTCGCGCTTTGCGCATAAAACCCGAAATATCACCTGCAAGGCGATTCTTTACCCTGCAAACTCCGAAGCTCAGCGCGGAGCGCCGCCCGGTAACGGCGGCTATCCGTACCGCGCCCCGAATCATACGTTTCCACCTAAAGTTGAAAAGGCCGGAAATACAAGCTCCCGCAATAATGGGTAACATGATAAGCGGCAAGGCGGCAAAATGTGCCCTGCCGCAAATTACTTTACGGTTGATTTTTGCGGTTTTTACCGGATAGTATTATTCTGTTTAACAAATAAGCATAGACACGAAAATATTAAATTTATGAAGTATCTTGAATCAAACGAAAAAAACATTCTGGCGGCGGCGGAACAGATAAGGGCTGGAAAGCTTGTCGCCTTTCCGACGGAAACAGTCTACGGGCTGGGCTGCG
>JAITAE010000246.1 GCA_031284295.1 Spirochaetaceae bacterium | reverse complement strand
GATGATTTAATGATTAAACTATGGAAATGGGCGGCGCGTATGATTCAGGCGGAAAGGCGTACATGGTTGATCAGGATCGTTTGAGCGCGAAATGTGCCGAAATGGACGCGCTTTTTGGGCGGCTCAACATATCGTTGTCGGACATGGACGGCGAAGTTTCAAACGATTCGGTTTTATCGTTTTCGTACCGGGCGGCGCGGGGCGAGTACTGCGTCTATATCAGAAAAAATATTGATAAACAGACCCGCGCCGTCTGCGATCTGCGTGAAAAGGGGCGCATACTGTACAATCATTTTACCCGTTCCCAGCCGCAAAAAAAACAATTTGACGCTTTCTTTCGCGGAAATATGTCCATAATTTTTTTTAGACTCCCGGAAGACAAAAACATCAACCGGCGCATGGGGCTGTACTCGACATATATCTATGAACGTTTTGCCGGAATTTCGCAAGCGATGGAGGTAAACAGCAAACTTTTCAAAGACGACTGGGTGAATGTTCAGGCCCTGCTGGAGAAAAACATCGGAAACAGCGTGCGAAAGCAGGAATATCTTTCGTACCCGAAGGAGAACTGGCCGCAGGGTCTTGACTGGATGACGTATATGCTTCTTTTATGTGGTGATATACGCTGGACACTCGACCAGATAGGCAGCGGCGACGGAAATAAAATAAAAACCGGCGATATAAGCGCGTACAACAACGAGGTAAGCGGTGAAAGGCGGATTAAAGAAACGCATGAAACGCGCAAAACCCTGATTGACGGACAGGGGACGGACCGTGATGATCGCGTGAGGCGCGGCAGGACCACGCATATCACCGCCGTGGCCGCGCTTCACTCCGTAAGCGAATGTGATAACCTGGATCAATTCATAAACATCCTGCGCGAACGCGGCATGGTAGACAAGCAGCGGCGGATTTTTACCGATATGCTTTACAATGCCAACCGCAATAAATTTAACTCCGATATCTTTATACCCCGCCGCCGCCGCGTAACCGACAGGACGCCCGCGGCGCTCTGCATACTGCTTGACGTATCGGGCAGTGTTCCCGCCGCGTTTTTGAAACGGATTGTGCATACTATTATTCAGGCTGAGGGTTTTTTTAACAAAGAAAAAAGCCGTCTTGTGTGCTGGTCCGACAGTCTTTGTTCCGACACGCCGTTGAACGAGCTTGAAAAGTTGACTGCCGGCGGCGGCACGATTCTGGCGTCCGGCATAGAGTATTGCAAAAAGTATCTGGACGAAAACGCTTCATTTTTCATTGTCAGTGATTTTCAGGATGATATAGGCGACTGGATAAGCGCCGCAAAAAACATCAACACGCGAAAGACCGCCGTCGGCTATGCCGGACCGGGCCGGAACCTCAAACTTTCAGAATGGTTTTCGCGGGCCGGCTCCAATGCGGACTCACACAGGGCGGAGGTAACGCTGAAAGATTTCTCCGCGGTTTTTGACCTTGTCCTGTTAAATCCGTCCGGCGCTCCCCCGCCGGAGCCGCCGGAGCTGCCTGCCGCCTTTTAAATACTCAGGCGATTTTTTACCCGCAAACTGCCTAAGAAGCGCGCTCCCCTTCCTTGTAGATGATGATTTGTGACAGCAAGCCTGCGGGCTTGCTGCCTTGACACCGGAATCCATAGTGAAAAAAAGAGAAAAAAACGCTTGACAAAAGAAAAATGTTCGTATAGTCTAATATAAGTTAGCAAGAGCTAATGCAATATATCAGGAGGATTTATATGAAAAAGAAATCTATGGCACTATGCTTTATGGCAATTATTCTTGGGGGGGGGGGGGGGTTGTTCGCCCAGGCGGACAAGAAGTTCGAAGAAGCCGCTTCTTCCATAGCGGATAAGGTAAAGTTTGGGCTGGAATTTAATGCCTCTATCCTGTCCGCCAACAGCGAAGGGGTGGTGGACAGCCTGACTGACGCCGGTTTTAACGAGGATGAGACGAAGATCGGCGTGGGTTATGAAGACGAGCTGTGGGGCGCAAGCGCCGTGCTCAAGTTCAAGCCGCATAACTTGTTCTTCTTGAGCGGAGAAATCGGTGAAATGTTTGCCGGTTTTCCTCTGACACTCGATGAGTTGTACGGGTGGATAAAGCCCTTCGGCAAGCACTTCAAGTTCACCGGCGGTATTTTTGATAACACGGATGGTCTTGCAGACTACACCGACGACATCGACGAATTCGAGATGGGCATCTTTATTTTCGGTGAAGATGGCGCACCATTTACTGAGCCGGAGGCGGAATTCACCGATACTGCCCTGACAAATGGTTTTCTTACCGACGCAATTTTCGGTCCCGTTACGTTGCAACTGTTACTCGCATCCAACTACAGCAGTAAAAGCGCTTCGGAGTTGGGCTCCGGTCTGCTAACACAAATGGCGGGGATGATCGGTCAAGGTCCAGTTGAAATTGACACGGAAGAACGCTTCTTCCGCATAGGCGGGCGAGTCATAGCAGATGTTGGGGTAGGAACCTTTTCCGCCCTGTACAAAACATTTCAATGGCCGATGGACATTGCAAACGCATCCGAAGGGATATCAGCGGCGGTGATGGGCGTCTCTTTTACCCCTTATCCCGGGAGCAAAGCGATTTGGAACACTTTCGGCGGCTACTTTGACCTGACCGCGGTGGAGAATCTGGGCGTTTCGCTGGGCTATACCGGCTTCCTGCCGGCAAGCGACGCTTCGGACGTTGACAACGTGCTGTACAGCGGTATCGACCTGAGGGCCACCTGGACGGGGATAGAGGGCCTGAGCCTGTCCACTCACAACAACATTTCTTTCGCAAAAGGTGCGGAAAAAGACTGGATGGGTCAGTTGGGCAAAGACGGCTCTTTTATCACCCTTTACAACGCGGCCGGCGTAACGAAAGAGATCACAGAGAAGTTCAGCATCAACGGCGTCATCTCCAACGTTTTTTCCAAAACCGATAACAGCGATGCCGGAAAAACTGAGTATGACAGCTTCGGCGTGGCTCTCAAGTTCATCGCCAAGGTGAGCGGGAACGCGGAGTTCAACGCCGGCCTCAGACTGGATGTTGAAAAGACGGCATTGAGCGGCTACTATGGCGACGCCGACGATTCCGTTACCACATTCAGCATCCCTATTGGTATTATTGTGAGTTTTTAAGCCCGCCTGTCCCCGTTCCGGATTCGTCGGGGGCGGGGACTTTTTTTTAACACAAAGGAATAACAAATGGCAATCATAAATAATGTAGACGATGTTTTACACCGTGTCCGGGTAAAACTCTATCCAAGCTACCTGCCCAAACTGGAAGGCGCGTATATCGCCCGCACGGACAACGAGGCAACCCTTACTATTGAGGAGATCTGCGCGGCTATGAAAAACCGGGGCGGCTTTACCGGCAATTACAACGACCTTGTGGAATATGTCGGGCAGTTCCTTGACGAGGCAGCCTACCAGCTCTGCGACGGCTTCGCCGTCAACATGGGCTATTTTTCCATACATCCCGGCGTAGGCGGCACATTCGACAAAGCAACGGAAGGCCACGATGCCGGCAAGCACCCGATAAGCTTCCGCTTCCGCGCCCGCGCCCCTCTCCGCGCCCTTGTCGAACATATCGTTGTGGAGATAGAGGGTCTGGCCGATTCCTCCGGTTACATCGACGAGTTCATCGATATAAACACCGAAGCCGTCAACGAAACCCTTACTCCCGGAGGTCAGTTCAGCGTGTCGGGCCACAAGATTAAGGTCGCGGGGGACGATGCGGGTATAGGCGTTTTCTTTGTCTCCGCCGCCGATCCGGCGCTGCGGGTCAAAGCCGCCGGGCATCTGGCGGAGAACGCCGCCTCCAAGGTAATCGGCATCATCCCCGCCCTGAACGCCGGTGTGTACACGCTGGAAATCGTTACCCAGTACACCCACGGCGGCTCCGCCCTCAAGGAGCCCCGCACTATCGCCTTTGCATCCCGGCTTACCGTCTCCGCGCCGTAATTTTCTATCGGGGTGTAAGCTAGACCCCCCAGGGGTGTAAGCTAAACCCCGATGGGGTGTAAGCTAAACCCCGATGGGGTGTAAGCTAGACCCCACAGGGGTGTAAGCTAGACCCCGCAGGAGTGCAGGCTAGACCCCGCAGGAGTGCAGTCCGGCGGCCTGTCGCGCTCTTTCCTATGCGGATAGTCAAAACCAGCTTGGCTTATAATTCGGCTTCCTTCCCCGGTTCAGGGCGGCTTCCTCCCTCCGGGCGCTTCGCTTGGGGGGCGACCGCCACGCAAGTCTCGGATATACCAGCGCTATACCCGCGCTATTTTGAGCATCTGACACAGTTCGGCCATGTTTGTGGGTTTGGGCTGTTCAACGCCCTTCTTTGTAACTTTTACGTTTATCACGGCAAACACGCGGAGCGGTTTTGAGGTACCGCGCAGCTTTACGGGCGGCAGTTCTTCCGTGATGAAGTATTTGCCGGCAAGCGCCATCGTGCTTTCACTTATCAGTATGTCCGTGCCGAAGCGCCTGTTCAGCGACTCAAGCAGGCGGGCCCGTTTAGCCGCGCCGCCTGTAAGTGTGTACGCGGAACGTCCCTCCGGGCCTATCTG
>JAITAE010000187.1 GCA_031284295.1 Spirochaetaceae bacterium | reverse complement strand
GTCAACTTTACGTTGAAAGAAGCCTGCGCTGTCGCCATAATAGGCGGCGCGGACGGCCCAACAACGATCTACATCGCCGCAAAGCTGGCGCCCAAACTGCTCGCGACTGTCGCTGTCGCGGCGTACTCCTACATGGCGCTCGTACCCTTGATACAGCCGCCCATTATGAGGGCGCTCACCACGAAAGATGAACGGCTTATCAGAATGAAACAGTTACGCCATGTTTCCAAGGTGGAAAAGATACTGTTCCCGCTCATCGTATTTTCGCTGTCGATTCTGCTGCTTCCCGCCGCCGCTCCGCTTATAGGCTGCATGATGTTCGGTAACTTCATCAAGGAATGCGGCGTGGTAGAACGGCTATCCAAGACCTTGCAGAACGAATTAATGAACATAGTTTCGATACTGCTCTCGCTCGGCGTCGGCAGCCAGATGACGCCTGAAAAGTTTCTTAACCCTTCGTCGCTTTCAATAGTGGCGCTCGGGCTTGTCGCTTTCTGCATAGCTACGGCCACGGGCGTTCTTGTCGCGAAGTTCATGAATCTGTTCCTGAAGGAAAAGATCAACCCGCTGATAGGTTCCGCCGGGGTTTCCGCCGTGCCGATGGCGGCTCGCGTTTCCAACAAGGTCGGTCTTGAATACGATCCGGGCAACTTCTTGCTGATGCACGCAATGGGCCCAAATGTCGCCGGTGTGATCGGTACCGCGATTGCCGCCGGTGTAATGATAGCAAGTTACGGTTAACGCGCGGTCTTGTCATGCTAATGAATCTTATATATACTAAAAAAATGGGGCGTGTTTATGGCTGAACAGTTACAAATGGTTACTTTTCAACTTGCCGATGAACTTTATGGGGTTGATATTCTCGATGTCAAAGAGATCGTCCGGGTACAGTCCATCAGGACTGTACCGAATGCCCCGTACTATGTCGAAGGTTTTTTCAACCTGCGTAGCGAAATCATACCCGTTATCAACTTGCATAAACGTTTTGCGCTGAAAAAAAGGGAAGTCGCGCCGGAAGATGAGATTTCGGCGGGTTTTGTGATACTTGATATTGACGGAATGAAGCTGGGTGTCGTCATAGACCGGGTCTCCCGTGTCGTTACAATCGAAAAGAACGATATCCAGCCGCCGCCTCAAATGTTAAGCGGTATCGGGGCGGAGTATGTCCAGGGTGTTGTACGGCAGGAGGACGGCTATCTCATCATTCTTAATATACGGAACCTTTTTAATCTAAAAGAACTGCAAAAACTGCTCGAAATAAAAAAACAATGACTCTATTGGGACCAAGCTTATTGGATGGTAAAAAATTATTGTTTCATTGTGTTGCGGTTTTTGTAAAACCTACTTGTGGGAATTGTATATCCGCGTTATAATTAGCGCATTATACGGTGTTAACCCGTTTTACCGGTGAGGAGGGCAGTTGGCTGAAAAAGATTTACGGATAAATGAGCAGATAAGGGTGCGCGAAGTCCGGTTGATAACCGGTGAAGGTGAGCAAAAAGTAATGTCCACCTATGATGCGTTGGCTCTGGCTAAAGAAGAAGGCCTTGATCTGGTGGAGGTTGCCCCGCAGTCTATGCCGCCGGTTGTCAAGATTATGAATTACGGCAAGTACAAATTTGAAAATGAAAAGAAAGTTCGTGATTCAAAAAAACGTCAAAAACTTCTTAAGCTTAAAGAAATCCGTATGCAGCCCAAGATTGATGAACATGATATAGATTTTAAATCTAAGCATATCAAGGAATTTCTATGCGAGGGTAATAAAGTAAAGGTTACCATTCGGTTTCGCGGCAGGGAGTTGGCGCATACCGAGTTGGGTCTGGTGGTTTTGAAGGATGTTTTGGCAAGGATTGAGGGTGAGTATGTGATGGACAGGGCGCCCGCTATGGAAGGGCGCTTTATGTCGATGATCCTGAGTCCGAAATCAAAAAAATAGGGCCTCCGCGGCGGCAGTTATATATGAACATCCCATCTGCGGAGGGCGCGCGTTGCGCGGCAAATGAGCTTGCGGCGGGGTAGTAGACCCCATTGCGAATGAATGTTCAAAAACAGAAACAGGGAGTTGTTGAATGCCTAAAATGAAAACACGAAAAAGCGCGGCAAAGCGTTTTTCTTTTACCGGGACAGGTAAGGTTAAGTACAAAAAGCAGAATTTGCGGCATATCCTTACAAAAAAATCTACAAAAAGAAAGCGCAACCTGCGCCATGCCGGTATTTTGGCAAAAGAAAATGTACCGGTAATCAAAAAGAAACTGTTACCTAACGGTTAGGGGGTTAAGAGTATGTCAAGAGCGATTGATGGTTCAAAACGTAAAGAACACAGAAAAAAGATACTGAAACAGGCAAAGGGCTACTGGGGGCGGCGTCATTCCAACTATAAAACCGCCAAAGACGCGGTTGCTAAGGCGCTTTCTTATGCCTACCGCGACAGACGGGACAGAAAATCGAACTTTCGCCGTATATGGATAATCCGTATAAATGCCGCCGTACGTCCATTGGGGCTTAGTTATTCACGTCTTGTTGACGGTCTCAACAAAGCGGGTATAACGATTAACCGCAAGGCCCTTTCCAACCTTGCCATTGAGGATACGGCGGCCTTTAAAGCTATAGTTGAACGCGCAAAATCCGCGCTGGGAGCTTGACGGTATGGTAACGGTAGAGCAGGCACGGCAGCTTGAATCAAAGGTAGCCAAGGCTATTGATTATATAAACAAGCTTACCGATGAAAATACCTTGTTAAAAAATAAACTGGATAGCTACCAAACACGCATTGATGAGCTTGAAGTGCTGATTCAACGTTTCAAGGAAGACCAGGGGCGCATTGAAGAGGGTATTTTATCCGCTCTCGACCGCTTAAACCAGTTTGAAGACGATGTGCATAGAACGATAACGCCGGTTACAGGGGGCGGCGCTTCACCGCATCCGGCGCGTTTAAATGCGCCGGAGAAACCGGATAATCCTGTGGACATTACCGGCGATGCTGAAGCAAACCCACACCATGTCCACACTGCCCAGTCCTTGCCGGAAAAACTTGAAAGGGATTGCGCCGCCGCAGATACAGACTCGGAAACCTTGACGGCGGAAGATGATGATGATGTACCCGCATCGGAATTGGATATTTTTTAAAAAATGCCGAAAAGCGACCTTCGTGTCGATCTGCTTGGAACATCATTTTCTATCACGGTTGATGAAGATGCTTTTTACCTGAAAATTCTTCTTGATAAGTACCGCCGTGTTGTAGAAAATGCGCAAAGGACAACCGGCCTGGATGATCCACTCAAAACGGCTATAATAGCCGGTTTCCTGCTCTGCGATGAGGTTGAAAAACTGCGCGCACGCGAAAACACCGGCCTTGGCGTGTTCAATTCCATTCAGGCTGAGGAGCTTACGTTGGACCTGATAGACAGAATAGAGAACGCCTTGCCAAAAGGAATTTAGCCTGAGTTACCGCACCGCGTCCGGTTCCAGCTTTGTTGTGAATATTTCCATCGCGGAGAGCGTATATTTATGGCAGACGAGTTTGTACGCAAAATTTGCGGCGGAGAAGCAGACCCCACCGCAAAAAGGAGTTTTTATGAAACTTGTTTTTTTGGGGCCGCCAGGCGCGGGTAAAGGGACTCTTGCGGTAAAGATAACGGGACTTTTGAACGCGCCGCACATCAGCACAGGCAATATCTTCCGTGAGGCTATATCGTCGGCCAGTCCACTTGGGCTTAAGGTGAAGTCCATAATCGATGCGGGAAAACTTGTCGATGACAGTACAACGATTGGCCTGATAAGGGAACGGCTTGCGCGGGAAGACGTGAAAGATTCTTACATCCTTGACGGTTTTCCGCGGACCATAACGCAGGCGGAAGCGCTGGCCGCTTTTTCCAGCGTTGACAGGGTGATAAATTTCGATGTTCCCGACAGCGTTGTAATAGAGCGGCTTTCCGGACGGCTCGTTTGCCGCAAATGTGGTTTTAACTGGCATAAAACGTTTAATCCACCCGGAAAAGACGGTGTTTGCGGCAAGTGCGGCGGAGAGATATATACGCGCGAAGACGACAAGGCGGAGGCTGTGAAAAAACGTCTCGATGTATACCGTGAACAGACTGCCCCTTTGATCGAATACTATCGCAATAAGGGGCTTTTGACTAATATTGACGCACGCCCGAATGTCGACCTTATCGTAGAAAATGTAAAAAAACTCCTGCAGCCTTGACCGACTGTCCGCATATTTCTATAATTACTGAAAGTATTTTATACTAAGGAGCATTTTATGACATCTTATAAAGAATTGGGACTAGTTAATACCAAAGAAATGTTTAAAAAGGCAATTAGTGGCGGATTTGCCGTGCCTGCTTACAACTTTAACAATATGGAGCAGATGCAGGCGATAATTCAGGCCTGCGTAGAGACAAAATCACCGGTAATCCTGCAGGTTTCATCGGGAGCGCGGAAGTATGCGAATCAGAATCTGTTGAAAAACATGGCGCGCGGCGCGATTGAGTACGCCCACGAGTTGGGCTGCGACATTCCCGTTGCTCTGCATCTTGATCACGGTGACAGCTTTGAACTTTGCAAGAATTGTATAGAAACAGGTTTTTCCAGTGTGATGATAGACGGCTCGTATCTGCCTTACGACGAGAATGTAACGCTGACAAAAAAGGTCTGCGATTTTGCCCATTCACAAAAAGATTACATTACTGTTGAGGGAGAATTGGGCGTACTTGCCGGCGTTGAAGATGATGTAAGTTCCGAGCATTCCCACTATACCCAGCCTGAGGAAGTTATCGATTTTGTCGGCAAGACAAAAGTCGATTCGCTTGCGATCTCGATAGGAACGAGCCACGGGCGCACAAAATTCAAGCCTGAACAGTGCACGCGCGATGCAAACGGCATACTGATACCTCCTCCGCTCCGCTTTGACATACTTGCCGAAATCGAAAAGAAAATTCCCGGTTTCCCGATAGTCCTGCACGGATCATCCTCCGTACCGATTGAGTATGTCAGAATCATCGAACAGTACGGCGGCAAGCTTCCCGACTCGGTCGGTATACCGGAAGAACAGCTTCGCAAAGCGGCAAAGAGCGCCGTCTGCAAAATCAATATAGACAGCGACGGGCGGCTCGCGATGACCGCGATGATTCGCAAGGTCTTTGCCGAAAATCCAACGGAGTTTGATCCCCGCAAGTATTTAGGCCCAGCCCGCGATGAACTGAAAAAAATGTATTCTGAAAAAAACAAAAACGTACTGGGTTCCGCAGGCAAAGCATGAAACCCCGCACCCTGCGGAAGGTCATCAAGGTTGACGAGGCAAGATGTGACGGTTGCGGCCTCTGTTCCGCAGC
>JAITAE010000152.1 GCA_031284295.1 Spirochaetaceae bacterium | reverse complement strand
CATCGCTTGATTTAAGAACGCCGTAAAAGCCGCGCAGTTCGTTCTTTAAGGTTTCGTGAACTTCGCGGTCGTTTATCGTATCCAGGAGGGGTTTGTCGTACTCATCTATGATAACGGCGGCTTTTTCGCTGAATTTGGCGGCAAGGTTTTGTATAAGGCGCCTGAACCGGTCGGCTATGGTCGTAGAGATATTGGGAATACCGTATTTATTTTCGCAAGTTTCAAAAGTTGTGTTTATGGTGATGAACAATTCGTTTACACCGTTAAGGTAGTTGGCCGGGTTCAAATCTATGTGGATGACGGGATGTTTTTTCCATTCCCAGTCCAGCGCGTCTATGGCGAGTCCGGCGAACAGCTCGCGGCGTCCGGCAAAAAGGGCGGCGAGTGTGGAACACAGCAGGCTTTTCCCGAAACGGCGGGGGCGGGCAAGGAATACGAATTTGCCGGAATCTGTAACAAGGTCGTAAATCCGCGCTGTTTTATCAACGTATACCAGTTTGTCTTCGGCAATTTCCGAAAATGTCTGCACTCCCAGCGGCAGGCGGCGTTTCTTCATTGGTTTATTGTAAGCGGTTTTTCCAGCACGGTAAAGGTAACAAATGTCCGGGCAACTACGGGATTGCGGACATTAAAAAGCCCCGTAAAACTCTGAAAATAAGCTGCGACAGCAGACCTTAGCCCGTCCGCCACTCTTTTATGTTCCGCTTCTCGTAGTCAAAACTCACCCCCACCTTGAACAAGCGCTTGCCGCTGCCACGCCACGGCAGCAGGTAATTCTTGCCGTCTATCTGGGCAAGCGCTTCCTCCGCGCTCCCGTTCAGCTTGAACTCAAAGCAGTACACGTGCTTCCTAGTCTCGACAAACGTGTCTATCCTCCCGTCCGCAGTCTGCACTTCGGACAGGCAGAACAGGCCCAGCATCCTGAATACCAGATGTACTATCGTGTGGTAATATTTTTCGTCCTTCAAATGTATGCCGTAAGGTATAGACGCGAATATGGCCCGCAGGCCGTTCATCGCCTTATCCACATCGCCCTGCGTCAAGGCCTTCGCTACCGTGTTTTGCGAAAACTCGTCCCCCGGCGTACTACAAAAATAGTCCAGCAGAGACTTGGCAAACGCGGACCGTATCTCTTCATTCGGATACTCCAGCGAGTACACACCCGAATCCATATCGTAACTTTTTATCGTAAGGTATCCCGACTGGTACAGCACGGCGGTAACATTCATGTTGTCCACATGAAACTTTTGGAAGTCAGCGGCGGAAATCTCGTTCTTTTCCAGAGTGAGTATGTCCATCTTTTGCGCTTCCATCAGCTTTATCAAAAATGTCGGAGTCCCAGTCGCAAACCAGTATGTTTCAAAATCGCCGTGATTCTTGAAATGATTTAGCAGGCCAAACGGGTTGTAAACGGTGAGATCTTTTTTTGAAAACCTGTAGCCGTTATAGAAACGCTTTGCCTTATCGAGATATTCCAGTCTGTCCAGACCATTTTCACTGGTAATACGCTCAATTTCCGGCGCAAAGCTAGTTTCCATTTCCTCCTGCGTTATGCCGCAAATATCGCAGTAGGCGGGATTCAGTGAAATATCCGATAAATTGTTCAACTGGGAAAAAATGCTGACCTGAGAAAACTTTGTAACGCCTGTCAGTAGCGCGAAGCGCAGGTATTCATCGCTTGATTTAATAACGCCGTAAAAGCCGCGCAGTTCGTTCTTTAAGGTTTCGTGAACTTCACGGTCGTTTATCGTATCCAGGAGGGGCTTGTCGTACTCATCTATGATAACGGCGACTTTTTCGCTGAATTTGGCGGCAAGGTTTTGTATAAGGTTAAAAAATCTGTCGCTTATGTCATTGCCGGCGGCGGAAACATCATATTTTTTTTCAACTATTGTCAAAACGGTATTCAGCCTGTTTTGCAGGGCACGGCTGCCGCCGGTTACATAGTTGGCTGGATTCAAATCAATGTGGATGACCGGATGTTTTTTCCATTCCCAGTCCAGCGCGTCTATGGCGAGTCCGGCGAACAGCTCGCGGCGTCCGGCAAAAAGGGCGGAGAGCGTGGAACATAGCAGGCTTTTCCCGAAACGGCGGGGACGGGCAAGAAATATGAATTTGCCGGAGTCGGTAACAAGGTCGTAAATCCGCGCTGTTTTATCAACGTATACTAGCTTGTCTTCGGAAATTTCCGAAAATGTCTGCACTCCCAGCGGTAGACGGCGTTTCTTCATGGGTTTATTGTAAGCGGTTTTTCCGGCGCGGTAAAGGTAACCTGCAGGCGGGGTTTTAAATACTCAGGCGGCTGTGTAATTGTCACTGAATTTGGCCGGGGTTTCAATGATTCTTTTATGAACGCCGATACAGTGATTAGAAAAGGTAACACTCTTTCCGGCGCATAAATGGCCAAAGATGTCTATTATTTCCGCACGCTTCCTTAAAACCCCGCGATATGACACAAACCGGAATTCCACAAATTCATATATGCACCCTAAAGCCCTATCATTTTACTACAACAACATTTACCGCACTGCCGTCCTTTCTGTATTCGCGGACCGCGTTTGAATAGTCGACAAATTTCTCACCGTTGCGGTAGTAAATATAACGCCATGTTCCGG
>JAITAE010000118.1 GCA_031284295.1 Spirochaetaceae bacterium | reverse complement strand
GCCGTTTTCGAGAAAGTTTTTTGTCTGTTTTACCGCGCTTATCGCACAGTTTATCTCCGCTTCCGGCGTCGAAGCGCCCAAATGAGGTATACATATAGCTTTGTCGTGTTTCAGCAACTCCGCCGTCGGAAAGTCGGTTATATATACGGAAAGGCGTCCGCTTCCCAGCGCCGAAATTACATCCGCTTCCTTCGCCAGCCCGCCGCGCGCGAAGTTGAGCAGCCGCGCGCCTTTCTTCATCAACTTTATTTTATCGGCGCTTAACATATCTTTTGTTTCATCGCTGTACGGAACGTGAATACTGACATAATCGGCGCCGCGTAAAACATCTTCTATGGTCTCGGCGTGGCGGACGGAACGGGACAGATTCCAGGCGGCGTCTACGGAAATATACGGATCGTAGCCGATTACATCCATGCCGAGCGCGGCGGCGTCGTTGGCGACCATCACGCCTATGGAACCCAGCCCTACCACGCCCAGCGTTTTACCGGATATTTCCGGCCCCTCAAAACGGTTTTTTTGCTTTTCGATAAGCTCCTGAATATCATCGACGCCCGGCGATGTACCGTCCTTCAATGACAAAAGCCAGCGTACCGAATCGGTAATCTTTCTGGATGATAGGAACAGCGCGGCAATGGTAAGCTCCTTTACCGCGTTGGCGTTTGCCCCAGGCGTGTTGAACACAACGATGCCGCGCTCGCTGAACGCGCCGACAGGAATGTTGTTGTAACCCGCGCCGGCGCGGACAACGGCCAGCGCGCTTTGCGGGATTTCAACACTGTGCAAGTCCGCGCTACGCAGCAGAATCGCGTGCGGGTCCTTTATGCCGGGGCCGACCTGATACTTATCGTCAGAAAATAACTTCAAGCCTTCCACCGCAATACTGTTCATTGTTTGAATACGAAACATTTTTATACCTGTTTTTAATAAATCAATTATATTTTTTACTGAGCGCGTCCGCGACAACGGGTGGGACGAGCGCCAAAAGATCGCCTTTAAAGGCCGCGAGTTCACGCACGGACGAGGAGCGCAGCACAAGGTATTCGGGGCGCGTCATCATAAAAATTGTTTCTATGCCGGGTGAAAGCGCCTTGTTCATCATGGAAAGTTCCGATTCGTAAGAAAAATCCGTAACATTGCGCACGCCGCGCACCATTATCTTTATGTTCTGCTTTTTCAGAAGATCGACGATCAGCGTATCGCACAGTGTTACGGTAACGTTTTTCCATTTCCTTACCATCTCGACCATCATTGCGCGGCGTTCTTCGGCGGAAAACAGATACTGTTTCTGTTTGTTTTCGGCGATTACTACCAAAAGTTCATCAAAAATGGCCCGGCTCCGTTCAATTATGTCGATGTGTCCGAATGTAGGCGGATCAAAAGAACCCGGAAAAGCGGCGCGTATCAATTTTTTTTCTCTTCCGTTGACGAGCCACTCGAATTTTCACCGGAACCTGCTGACGAACCGCTTTCCGTCGACGGTTTTTCGCCGCTTTCCGTTGAATCGGACGCCGCCGAAGCGGCGGCGTCCGCCGCAGGCAGCTTCGCGTCGTCTATGGTCCGCCGCGCTTCGTCACGTAGCGCTTTTGCCAGGCGTTCGTCATTTATCAGCGCGTCTATCATATCCTTGTTATCAAAGCCGCCGCGCACGGCCTCGGCAAGTTCCGTTATGCCTTCGTTGTTTTCCGGATCGCTTACCAGTAGCAGGCGGGCGATCACGAACCGCACCGTCGAACGTTTCAGCGTTTCCGTATCGGCGGAAAGCTCGCTCAAAGTCTTTCGCGCCGCCTCCAGCGCCCGGGCGTAGAAACCGCCTTCGTCCAGCGCGAGCGTGTATTCGTAGCGTACCTGCGGATCGCTGTTTTTGGAAAGCCAAAGGTCGTAACTGTCTATAGCCTCCGGCTTCTTCTGGGCTTTTTGTACACGGGCCAAAAGCAACAGAGCGTCCTTGTCATCAAGAATAGCGTAATCATACTTTTTTAGCGCCTCTTCCGCTTCCACCGGTTTATCCATCGCGTACAGAACCGTCGCGTAATTCAAACCGTTGTCGGATTCTTCCGGCTCTAACTCCAAAACCTTGTCGTACAGTTTCCGCGCGTCTTCAATGTTTCCCATTTTTATATGGGTATAGGCGGCGGCTTTCAGCGCCATGACATTCTGCGGGTCTTTTTTCAGTATCGCTTTAAACTTTTTCAGGGCTTCCGTGTAGCGTCCTGTGCCGAAAGCTATCCGCCCTAGATTGTATTCCGAAGCGCTCATGGTGCGGTCGTGGCTTAACGCGCGGTTCAGCCAGCGCTCCGCCTCCTCGTACTTGCCCATCTCGAAGTAGGCCATACCTATGGAATAGTACTCTTCAGCCGACGTCGCAAGATTCGCGCACGACACAAAAAAAGGCAGAACGCACAGCGCTAGAATGTATCTGCCGGGCGTCAATCCGTACCCTAAAAGCCGTCTCATCCGTCCGCCTGTAAAATACTTTTACGCGCCGAAGTCCTAAGCCTCGGACATTTTTGCGGCGCGCGGATTTCGCGCGGCAGCCGTCCCAACTAAGGCCTCCCCAAAACCGTATCTTCGATTTCGCGCAGTTGCGAACGGTAGAGCCCCGCGATGTTGCTGCCGTAATCGGCTATAAGCTGCATGATGTTGCGGCTTTTATCGTCAGAGTCTTTGCCGTTTATCCTGTCGCCCGCATCGCCCAGACCCGGAAGTATGTATGCCGCCTCGTTCAGAACCGGGTCCATCCAGCAGGTCCAAACCGTACAGTTATCCAGCGCCCGCACCACGCGCAATGCACCCTTTAGCGCGGAAATCACGTTAAAAAAATGCACGGAGCGCGGTGTCACGCCTTGGCTCATCAGGTACTTTACAACGGTAACGAGGCTGCCGCCTGTCGCGTTCATCGGGTCTGCAAAGATCAGATCTTTGCCGTCCAGCACGGCGGGATCAAGGTAAGAGCGGTCAAGGTCAAGTATGTATTCCATGTCATTTTCATGTTTTGTCTCGTCCCGCTTGATTCTAAACAGCGCAAAAGGCGTAACATAGGCGTTTGATGAGTACTCTTCTATCTCTTTTGACATTATCATCGCGGGAAGCAGCGCGCCGCGAAGCAGTACGCACATCACGGTATTTTCTATCTTGATGTCAATGTCCGTAATTTTATGCACTGCGTAATTCTGTACCGGGATGTTTACCGGCGTTTTTATCATCAGATAATTTTTTTCCGCACTGTTCATGCCGCCCCAGGCAAAATAAAAAAGCTTTTCGTAGGCGCGTTGGATGTAATAAATGAATTCATCGTTGTCTGTACGCACGTCTCGCAGTTTTGCGATGATACGCGATATTTCCGCGTGTGTTTCGTGTGGTGTACGAAAACTGTAGACCTGGATACCAGGCTCTTCGCTACAGATGGCCTGCATCATCTTGCCCATGCTGTTGTACAAACGGATCAACTTATCTTTTTCCCGCTCACGCTCTTTTTCTGAAGAGGCCGCCTCATACAGGCAGAAACAAGCCAAAACCTCTCGGTAAATGCCATCCATACTTGCGATGGCGGATTTGTCGCCGTCCGTTAAAAAACCATCAAGGTCCTCCGCCTTTAAAATAACTTTGTTCATACTGTTCCGCAGTTTCCTAACTATGCCACCGCAAAGTTCGTTTTGTCAATGCCCCGCTCACTAGTACCTTGATTTGCCCAGAGGTTCTGCTATAGGATGAACAGTCCACTGGAGGGATAATCAGCATGAGGGGAAAGATTTATCGGGTACATTTAACGGCGGAAGAAAAGAAACGGTTG
>JAITAE010000254.1 GCA_031284295.1 Spirochaetaceae bacterium | reverse complement strand
GTTATAATACGAAGTAAATGTTGAATCCGGCATATCGCGGACAAAATTATGATCGCTTGACATGGTTATTCCAAAATTAACATCTTCAAACGAATACTTTGTACCTGACGGCTTAGTAAGAAACTTTGCTTTGAAAGTTACCTTTGAACCGGCGGGCAGCTTTCCCGCTGCCATATCAAAAGAAAAATCCTCGACAGTTATTTGTTTATATTTTGAGCGGTCCAGTTTGTTGGGGTTGAATTTAGCCTCCTCTGCTGCTGCTTCAGCGGCTTTTTTAGCGGCCTCTTCGGCGGCTTTAGCCTCTTGCTCGGCTTTCGCGGCGGCGGCTCTTGCTTCTTGCTCGGCCTTTTCCTTTGCCGCGGCTTCCGCTTCTAAAGTATCTAGTTCTTTTTCTGTAGGTAACCCCTCAATTTTATCTGCATAAGGCGTATACATTCCAGCATAACGATCATAATAGACACCGATATATATTTTATATATTTTTTCTTTGTCTATATATTTCATTTTATCCATGTCCATAATTTCAAATTGAGGCGGCTTGGCATAAACAATATCATCCTCTGAAGTATGCGCCAAAACATTTAAAGAACCATTGGATGTTTCAATATAAAAAGAAGTAGAAAATATAATAGTAATACGCGCATCAACGATAAATCCGTGTCCGGGCGAATCTACATTGCTAATTGCATTCTCCAATTCAGACTCATCGATTTCCTCATATACTATTTCTACCGGTTCTGGTACTGGCTCCGGTACTGGCTCCGGCGCAGGCGCTGCCGGTTTGGAGCTGGACGCTCCGTACCCGTCGTACCCCAACAGCGCCACCAACAGTGAGCTGCAGCTTGTCAAGCCGCACGATAGAAAAACAGCAATTCCGAACTTCAGAATCATCACCGGTATTCCCGGAAAAAACTTTTTGCCTGTCATTTTTTCTCCTTTACTTTGACTGCAAAGTTTTTGTGCTGTGCGTTGGATTTCACACTTTTGTATGACGCATAACACGTTTTTTGAAAGTGAATGGCGCTAAACTCTTGTCATGTAACGCCTCCTTGCCGCCTTCCTGTGCTTTGTTTCCAACGTGTTTTTGATAAATAGAATTGTAATCTGAAAAATACGGCGTGTACTCTTTGAAATATGGGGCGGATTCTAAAAATATATTGTGGTTGTTTAATAATCCGGTTGGTTATTAAACAACTCTTGCATAATGCTTCGCATTTTGCTGTTTTTAAGCGGAAGTTGATTAGAAACTTTAGTTTCCAGACAATATCTATTAAAAAATATAGGTTTGTATCTAAATAATGAAAACGGGGGTCATGTTGGGGGGGGGGGGGGATGTAAGTGAGCGGTAAGGCCGTCCTGCGGCGGCAGTGAGCAGAGAGAAGTTATGAGGCGTGTTTATGTTCCGCAATGTGGGAATGTCCTGCGTAAAGCGGGGGGAGTCAAAACAGGGAGCGTCTGCCGTTGGATTCATCATATTGGATAGTATAGTGCGGGATGGCAGGGAATATCAAGCCGTCGCGTTGCCGCATCAAAAAAGTAACCGAAAAGACCCTATGCCTCATTTTGAAAAGTAACCCAAATTAAGGCAGACTATCCGGAAGCAACAGCTATCGGAGGTCAACATGGGGTTAACTATGCAAGAGAAAAAGGCAGTTACCAGGCAGATCCGTTCCTGTTGCTTAAAAGCCGGACGGAAAGAGAAGTCGGCCATCCCGGACGAATTCGTCCTGATTACCGGCTATAAAAAACGGAATTACGCCCTGCGTATCCTCAACCAACCGGAGGCTCCCCAGGCCCTGCTGGTCGTTAACGGCAAGACGGTCAAACTCAAGCCGCAGAAAAAAAGACCCGCCAACCGGACGGGCAAAAAAATCTATACCGATGAGGTCATCGCCTCCCTCCGCCTCATCTGGACCTTCTTCTGGTATAAATGCGGGAAACTCCTGGCCCCCCTTATCCGCCAGCAAATGCCCTTCATCGCCGCCTGGCCCGCCTTCGGCATTACTCCCGCCGTCAGGGAAAAGCTCCTGACCATTAGCCCGGCTACCATCGACCGCGCCCTCAAAAAAGACAAGGCCGCCCTCGTCCTCAAGGGCAAATCCCTCACAAAACCGGGTGATCTCCTCAAACACCGCGTCCCCATCCGCACCTTCTACACCTCACAAGAGCGGAAACTACCCGGTTTTATCCAAATCGACACGGTACATCATTGTGGACAGACCACCTCAGGCCAGTATATCCTCACCCTCACCGCCACCGATGTCGCTTCAGGCTGGATTTGCCTGTATTCCCTCCTCAATAAGGCCCACCGCTGGACCTTCAACGCCCTCAAGGACATCCACGCAACCCTCCCTTTCCCCGTCAGGGAGTTCCATCGGAAACAAAGTTTCCGCGCGATAACGGCAGCGAGTTTATCAACCAGGTCATCACCGACTGGCACCGCAACCCCGCCTGCCCCATCCCCTTTACCCGCTCTCGAGACCATCAGAAAAATGACAACTGTTTCGTCGAACAGAAAAACGGCGCCGTCGTCAGCGAGTATATCGGCTATGACCGCCTGGAGGGGGATGTCCTCCAGGCCCG